>DASTWO010000081.1:0-18703 GCA_035776675.1 Caryophanales bacterium | reverse complement strand
CTCCGCAAAAAGGAATTTCGGTCATCAGTCAGCGTCTCTGGTTACCGTTTTCCCCGCAAAAGGGAATTTCGGTCACCAGTCAGCGTCTCTGATTCCCGTTTTCCCCGCAAAAGGGAATTTCGGTCATCAGTCAGCGTCTCTGGTTACCGTTTTCCCCGCAAAGTGGAATTTCAGTCATCAGTTTAAAACTTCGATCCCGTATTTACTATTTCTTTATCTTCCGCTCCGAAATCTCTTCTTTCAATTTTTCTTTGAAGCTGCCGAAATCAACAGTCTCCGACTTCTGCTCCCCGTACTTTCGCACGTTCACGGCTTCCGCCTCAATTTCCTTGTCGCCGACAACGAGCATGTACGGAATCTTCTGCGTCTGCGCCTCTCGAATTTTATATCCGATTTTCTCGTCGCGTTCATCGATCTCAACGCGGACCCCGGCTTCACGCAATCGCTTCTCAACATCGCGCGCGTAATCATTATGCGGGCCAGCAACCGGAATCACTCTCGCCTGAATCGGCGCGAGCCAGGTTGGGAACGCTCCTTTGTATTCTTCAATCAAGAAAGCGACGAAACGTTCCATCGTTGAGACGACGCCGCGGTGGATCACAACCGGACGATGTTCCTTTCCATCCTCGCCAATGTAGGATAAATCAAATTGGTTCGGCAGATGGAAATCCAGCTGAACCGTCGAAAGCGTTTCGTCTTTTCCAAGAGCTGTGCGGACTTGAACGTCCAACTTAGGTCCGTAGAAAGCAGCTTCTCCTTCAGCTTCAACATATTCAAGCCCGAGCATATCCATCGATTCTTTCAGCTGAGCCTGCGCCTTTTCCCACATCTCATCGTTGTCCACGTATTTCTTTTTATCCTCCGGATCCCGATAAGACAACCGGAAATAGTAATCGTCAATACCAAAATCGGCGTATA
The DNA here is from genome assembly GCA_035776675.1 of Caryophanales bacterium. Lineage (GTDB taxonomy): Bacteria > Bacillota > Bacilli > Bacillales > DASSOY01 > DASSOY01. The sequence goes on along the minus strand of DASTWO010000081.1, from coordinate 17,785 downwards.
CCTGCTGGATCAAGTGAACCACGTTGATGAATTCATCCTTCATTTGGTCCGGCCGGCAAAAAATATGAGCGTCATTCAGCGTCATCGAACGGACGCGTTGCAATCCGGCAAGGGCTCCGGACATCTCATAACGGTACATCGTGCCAAGTTCAGCGACACGTACCGGCAACTCCCGGTAACTGTGCAGGTCATGCTTGTACACCATCATATGGTGCGGACAGTTCATCGGTCGCAACACAAGCTCCTCGTTGTCCACCTTCATGGTCGGGTACATGTCATCCTGATAATGGTCCCAATGCCCGCTCTGCTTATAAAGGTCAACATTTGCGAGATGAGTCGTGTAAACGTGCTGGTAACCAAGTTTCTCCTCGAGATCGACGATATAACGTTCGATCGTACGGCGAACCGTTGCCCCTTTCGGAAGCCAAATGGGCAAGCCTTGACCAATATCCTGAGAAATCGCAAACAGGTCGAGTTGTTTTCCAATTTTACGATGGTCGCGTTCTTTCCGCTCTTCCAACTCCTTCAAATGAGCATCTAACTGTGATTTTTTCACAAAGCCCGTACCGTAGATCCGCTGCAACATCTGGTTGTCGCTATTCCCGCGCCAATACGCCCCCGCAATGCTCAACAGTTTAAAGGCCTTAATTTTCCCAGTTGAAGGCAAATGCGGCCCGCGGCACAAATCGAAAAACTCGCCCTGTTCATAAAAAGTAATCGTCTCATCTGCCGGCAGATCTTCAATCAACTCAAGTTTCAGCTTGTCATCAATGCCTCTGTAAATCTCTAGAGCCTGATCTCGACTAACGACCTGCCGCTCAATCGGCAAGTTCTCATCGATGATTCTCTGCATTTCTTTTTCAATCTTCACCAAATCTTCCGGCGAAAGCGACTCCTCCAAATCCATGTCGTAGTAGAAACCTTCCTCGATTACCGGTCCAACACCGAGTTTCACCTGATCATACAAGCGCTTCACAGCTTGCGCCATCACATGCGTTGCCGTATGGCGCATCACCTCCAGCCCTTCTTCCGAATCGAGCTTAACAATCTCAATGCTGCCGTCCTCTTCAATCGGCCGCCGCAAATCAATCAACGCGCCGTCCCATTTCCCGGCTGCCGCCTGCTTCTTCAGTCCCGGACTGATCGAAGCCGCGATCTCTTCAGTTGTAACGCCCTTCTGGAACTCCTTCACGGCCCCGTCAGGGAACGAAATTTTCACTTGATCCGACATCATGGTCACTCTCCTTTAGACTCCTGATTTAGGTAAAATTAAAAAAAACACTCATCCCAAAAGGGACGAGTGCTGCTCGCGGTTCCACCCTCATTCCCGCAAGAAAACGCACTTCTCGCGGCTCATGATTCAACATAACGGTTGTGTCCGCCGACGGATACTTCAATTCCCCGCCGGAGTTCAAAGGGGGTAAGCCGATTTTCGTGTTAGGAAGGTTTCAGCCGTGCCTTCCCTCTCTGCGAACCGTTAAAACCAGGCTCTTGTCCTTATCCTCACATTTGTGCTTTCAATGATTATGTAGGATATTATATGATGTCCGCAGGAAAAAATCAAGAGTGAAAATCACAAGACCGAGAAGGACAAATAATTACCCTCTCCTGAAACACGTTCTGGATCGTCTGAATCATGCCGGCGTCTACATTATCCGTGTACAAAAATACATTTTTCGGTGCAATGCCTATTAGTGTGACAAGCACAGACGGCTCAATGTCCATCCCCCACCGCTGGCCCAACACCGGATCAAGATGTTCGCGGACATTCTGTTCATCAATGCGTTGATACTCCCTGTCGTAAATGGCAAATTCCCGTTGAAACACCAGATGAATCGTATCTAACAGAGGCCGACGTGTTGTTAACAGCTTCCGCAGGCTTTCCACGAAATTCTGATATTCCTGTTCAAGCTTGTACTCATCAATCGCCATCTCGACGTAATGCTGCAAGCATTCCCTGTACGGTTTCAAGCGGAATCGGACAAAAGATTCGTAATGAAAGGCGGTTTCGGTGCCAAGAAACTCATGAAACGCGTTAAAAAGAACCTCCCTTCGGGAGGAAACCTTCTTCAAGCCGGGCAAGTCCGACTTTTTCCCTTGCATAATGGATTTGGCGACAGCCAAGATTTGTTCTTGTTCATCCCGATCTTGAAAATAAAAAGTCGAATGAATTAATTCGAGTAACATTTCCTCTTCCCTGGTTCCCATCACGTAATCAGAAAGGACAGATGACGCGACAGAAACCACATCCTTCTGTTGTACTTCACCAGCAATAATCACACGGTTATCCGAATGGCGGGCATCGATAGCCCCGTCTTCATCCGATTCCACAAATCGATCGAATAGCATTTGTGCGTCCTGTTCATCATTCAATTCGACCGTGATCAAAAGACAGCCCTCCTCGTCCAAACACAGTTGGTACAAATATATGGGGCTGCCTTCAAAAAAATGAGTACTATTTCGTTAAAAACGCAGAACCGAGTCAATTCCAGTCTTTCTTCCTAGTCCAAAGTTCGGCGATTCGTCCCTTCTGCCTTCACTTCGGTTGTCAAATGGCGGATCCGTTCCATGATTCTCTTTGCTTTCATGTCTTCAACCGCGTCATGCTTTTGCGAATAAGCCAGATGCCTTTCCAGCTCATCATAATCCCAGTTCGAGGTGTATAGTGTCGGCAACTTCTCCATCATTCGGTATTGCAGAACCGTGCCGAGCACATCATCGCGAATCCAGGGGGAAATCGTTTCCGCGCCGATATCGTCCAGGATCAACACCGGCACTTTTTTGATATAATCAAGCTTTTCGTTCACCGTCTGATTCTGAATCGACATTTTCAAGTCTCTGAAGAAATCCGGTGTGTACACCATTAACGATTGAACATCTTTGTGCTTCGCCAAACTGTTCGCTATCGCTCCCATAATGTAGGTTTTGCCGACACCAAAACCACCGTAAACATACAAACCTTTCGATGTCCGCCCCGCCTCATAATGTTGCACGAATGTTTTCGCCGCCTGGATGGCTTTCAATCGTCCTCCCTGGCTTAAATCAAGCTTGTCCATGCTTGCCTCTAACACTTCTTTCGGTTCATAGAGGCTCTGAAACATGGATTTCTGACGTTGGGCTTCGTCCGCCTTCTGTTTCAAAGGACACCGTTCATAGCGGATTTCAACTTGGCCGCGGTTCACAAACAAATGGGGTTGGTAGCCCTTCATCACATTCGGACACGCCTCAAGACCGGGGCAATGGTCACAGTTCACAGACTGCCTGGCGAATTCATAGAACTTCGCCATGCCGCGGTCCACGGCATTTTCAGTAAGTTCCGGATGTGCCGTCAAGAACTCACGTACTCCCCCGTGATTCGTCACTTTCTTTTTCAATTTCTCATATCGCTCTGTGAAATCCGAATTTCCGGCCATTCGCTGCAATGATTCGTGAATCGATTCCACCGGACTCCCCCCGCTTCAAATCTATAAATCTTTCAATTCCTGCTCAAGCTGTTTCCGCAAACTTTCCCATTCCGGATCTGGCTCAGTTTGTTTCTGTTGGTCGGTCATCCACTTTGGAAGGGGCTCTTGCCGTTTCGGCTTCCTGCCTCCACCGACTTTCGTTCCGCGTCCCTGACTCTTTCTGTTTTGTGACCAATTCTGATACTTTTGATGTTCGCTCCGCGCCAAACTCATCGCTTCTTGAACGGTTTTCACCTTTTTCCGCGCCCAATGCCCGGCGATTTTCTCAACATAATTTCGGCTTAACTTCATGTCATTCGTCGTTGTCACATAATCAATCAACACATTCACAACTCCGGGCGGCAGCTTCTGCTCAAACATGACCCCTTCGACAACCTTCAGGTCGGACAAAGCGGGTTTCGCACCGCCGCCAATCTGTTCAAGCAACTCCGCCGGCGAGTATGTTTCGAATGCCCGCGCAATTTTCTCTTCTTCGTTTTTCGGTTCTCTTCCCGCCATCGTCTGATATTTCACCGGCTGAACCCGGAAGCTTAACGAAGGGAGCTTATGATCATTCTCAAAGGCGTACCACTCTTCCACTTCTTTTCGAAGAACCTCAATTTCCAGTTCTCCGGCCCGTTCGACATAAGCACGTTCAATTCGTTTACACATTTCAAGCGGTTCGATATTGTAAACAAAAGCCAATCTCGCAATGGCGTCTTTCACGTTATCTGTAATGGCTTCCTTAGGAACAATCAATCCCGACAAATGAGTCATCAGTAAATCAAAGTCAAACGACCCTGCGGACATCGCCACACCTTCCGAGGATTGCCGCTCTATCCAATCTTTGCCCGCTTCAGGCTGCAAAGCTGTTGCAATTTCCTCATTCGGAATCAATTCAGAATGCTGTACGGACGTGAATACCTCATCAAACGAAGCCGTGATTGAGCGATATTCGGACCTATTAACCGCCGGAAAAGTGAACTGTCTCTTCAAGGAATCAAATTTCCGGGCGCCAATTCGATTATATAAATAAACGCTTAAAACATCATTTCGGAAAAAAACTCCCGGATCCAGCGGCGGTTCAACCTGGTACAGAAAAGTTCGAGCTTCTTTGTCTTCTTTCACATATGTTTTTAACAAAGAAAGACCTTCAAGTTTCTTTCGCTGGTCATGAATTTGCTTTAAATTCATTTGCATTTCTGTCATTAAACTATGGTGGGTTGACGGCATTCCCCACAATTGGTCTTCGTCAGCCTCGCCCCATAACGTCATATACAAACTGTAGGCAGCCGCCCCCATCAATGGTTGATACAACCTTGACAATACCTTCCGATCGGAATCGTGAAGCAAGCCATTCAGGCGGACAAGATACCGGTCGGCGGGAAGAACCGATTTCCAATGCACACTCATTCGCATCCCCTTTACGAAAAAAATCATTAGCCTGTTGTTTTCTTGTTCAGGCAGGCGACACAATTTCCTCTGCATCTGAAATCTTCCGCTGACGCCATTCATAGCCGTTTCGGATCCATTTCATCTATATCCGATCAATTCATTTGATTCCGGATCCGTCCTAAAGGAATTTGGACAGATCAGTTATATCCAAATCGAAAGAAGATCAATTGTGCCGCCTGGACACCTCTATTTTTTTACAATCATTTTAAAAGGACTCACTTTATAATGTAAGCCCTCTACGAATTCGCCCTTTTCAATAATTCTTTTAATTCTTGTATGAAGACGTTAATGTCCTTAAACTGCCGATAGACTGAAGCAAAACGCACATAGGCGACTTCATCGATTTCGGCAAGCCGATCCATCACCATCTCGCCAACCTCAGCACTTTCGATCTCCGATTGGCCCTCACTTCGAAGTTCATTCTCCACTTCGTTCACGATATTTTCCAACACCTCAAGCGGAACCGGCCGCTTTTCACAGGCGCGGATCAATCCCCGCAGAACCTTCTCCCGGCTGAATTCTTCACGAGTGCCTTCCTTCTTCACAACGACAAGCGGCATTTCTTCAACTGTCTCGAACGTTGTGAATCGATGATGGCAGGATTCACATTCCCGCCTCCGGCGTATAGAATTTCCATCGTGCACATGGCGGGAATCCAATACCCTTGTCCCATTTTTTTGGCAATGCGGACAACGCATTTCCTCATCATCCCCGTTACGTATTTTCACCGTTTCCGATGTGTTCAAACGATTTTCCAATTTCACTGTAAATGGTGTCGATAATCTTCCGGCCAAAGCCGAAATCCAGTCCTCTTTTTGCTGTTACAGATATATCCACAGCCGTCCGGAACGGTCGAACCATAATCACAGTAACAACTACATAAAATAGCTTGCGGCCCTTTACGTTAACGGTAATTTCCCCGCGTTCCTCCGATTCGGCCACAATCTCATAGCGGCTTCCATTGTTGAGAACCCGTACGAGATCCTTCATAAGTCGGTCTTTCGTCGTCTTGTAATAATGAGTCCGTAAACCTTCATCTTCATGATGTTCTCTGGTTTCCACATGTCCGCTGAACACCTGAGTAACCTTTGATTTGATCGGCACCGAAATCACACCTGTCCGTTTTTGAATAATCTATCATTATTGCCGTTTCCGCATTCGAATTTCTCTTAATGCAGGTATCCTATTATAGAATATCAATATTAAGGTCTGAATTCAATAAAAAAAAAAGAAGCACTGTTCACATTGAACGCACTTCTTCTATCGTGAAGAGGCTTTCGGTCTAACACCTCTCGGCATTACGATCTTCTCAGTCGTTTCGGCCCCAAGGCCCTCTGAAATCGACGCTACCGCGGTTTCCGGGGCAAGATGTTCGCCGCATGTGTAAACATCGATACTAGCATACCCGTGTTCAGGAAAGCTGTGAATCGTCAAATGGGATTCGGAAATAATCACGACTCCGCTCACACCATGCGGAGCAAACTTGTGAAAAACCACTTCACGGACTTCTGCTCCAGCCTGTAACGCCGCATTTACCAACGTCTTTTCAATATAATCAATATCGTTCAATTTCCCGCGGTCACAATCCCACAATTCCGCGATGACATGCCGGCCGAATACATCCATTTCCTGATCCCTCATTTATAGCGGTGCCAATATCCTGTTTCTCCCTTAAGTATACCGCTTCAGCCGGCCCATCGCAATGAAATTATGAAGCTTGAATCTTCTCTTTGGCCAGTATATATTCAGCGACGTAACCCGCAAGATCGACAACCCGGCAAGAATATCCCCACTCGTTATCATACCAGGCAAGGACTTTCACCTTTCTGTCCTCAATGACCATCGTCGACAAACCATCTATTATCGAAGAATGTTCATTCCCATTGAAATCTACCGAAACAAGCGGTTCATCGGTATAACCAAGAATTCCGTCAAGTTTACCTTCCGCGGCTTCACGAAAGGCTTGATTGATTTCTTCAACAGTCACATCACACTTTAAATCGATTACCAGATCGACTAACGAGACATTCGGTGTCGGAACCCGCAAAGCCATGCCGTTTAATTTCCCGTCCAATTCAGGCAACACTTTCGCAATAGCCCGAGCCGCTCCTGTCGTTGTTGGGATAATCGAATTCCCGCATGCACGTGCCCTGCGTAGGTCTTCATGGGGATTGTCAATATTCTTCTGATCGTTTGTATAAGAATGAACGGTCGTCATTAAACCGGCTTCAATTCCAAATTGTTCATCCAGCACTTTCACGACTGGAGCGAGACAATTCGTCGTACAGGAAGCATTTGAAAGAATATCATGTTTTGCATCATCATAATCATTTTCGTTAACACCCATAACAATCGTAATATCTTCCTGTTTGCCGGGTGCGGTTATAATCACCTTTCGCGCACCCGCTTCCAAATGTCCGGCCGCTGCTTCCCTCGTTCTGAACTTTCCGGTCGCCTCTATCACAATGTCGATATCCATTTCACTCCACGGCAACTGCTTCGGATCCCGGAAATTGACTAGTTTAATCCGTTTCCCGTTGACAATCAAAGCATCACCATCAACCATAACTTCACCTTGAAACGGCCCGTGAGTGCTGTCATATTTAATAAGATGAGCAAGTGTTTCCGCTGGATAACGGGCATTAATCGCCTTCACATCCAGTCTGTGATCGGTCATCGCCTTACGAAATACCATTCGCCCAATTCGTCCAAATCCGTTAATCGCTGTCTTAGCTTGCATGGCCAATCCCTCCACACATTTATGTCACACTTATTATTCGTTAATCCATAATTAGTATAACATATTAACCGAAGAAGGAAAGCGTTAATGATGAAAAACCATTTATTTGACACAATGTTCTTGTGTAATAGACTATGGCTCTGTATTTTTGATTGAACCTTAATGGTGCGTATGATAAGATCAAATAAAATTTAAGCGAATGCGGTGACTGACGACATTTGTGGAAAGAACCACATGGAAACTGCATTTTGTTCTTGTCGAGTCGTCTGGGCAGAGATAGGGAATTCATTCCCTATCTCTTTTATTATTTTAAGGAGGTACTAGACATGGAACCTGAAATATTGGACGGAAAGCTAGTCGCGAAGAAGGTAACAGAGAGTTTAATAAAACGAGTGCAGGATTTAAAAGAGAAAGACATTCTCCCCTGCCTTGCCACTATTTTGGTTGGTGATGACCCATCATCAGAAACTTACGTCAGAATGAAAGGGAACGCCTGTGAAAGAATTGGGGTTCAATCGTTGCGGATCCATCTTCCAAAAGAAACCGAAACGGAAGATTTGCTATCGGAGATCGAGAGGCTTAATCACGATGATACGGTCCATGGCATCCTGTTGCAACACCCGGTCCCCTCTCATATAGATGAGCGAAAAGCATTCGATTCAATTGATATTCGAAAAGACGTTGACGGCGTGACAAGCACGGGCTTTGGCCAAACGGCATTCGGCTTTGGAAAGTATCCTTCCTGCACACCGGCAGCAATCATGAAAATACTGGAGCATTATCAAATTGAGGTTGAAGGAAAACACGCAGTAGTCGTCGGAAGAAGCCCCATTTTGGGAAAACCTGTATCGTCGTTACTTTTGAATCAAGATGCAACGGTTACCACCTGTCATTCACGAACCGTGGAATTGCCGGAAATCGTGAAACTGGCTGATATTGTTATCGCAGCCGTCGGAAAACCAAAATTCATTCAGGGGAAATGGCTCAAGGAAGGCGCTGTCGTTTTGGACGCCGGATATAACAAGGGGAATGTTGGGGATGTTGATTACGAATCTTGCCTGAAAAAAGCGAGTGCCATTACACCAGTACCTGGCGGTGTCGGCCCTGTCACCATATCAATGTTGTTAAAACATACAGTAGAAGCGGCGGAATTGACTGTTTGACAAATATGGGATCTGCCGCTTAACTGGGCAGATCCCATTGTTTAAATAGATCAAGAAGCTGTTCCTTTGTTTCCAAAGTTGTACCGTTATTGTCTATAATCGCATCGGCATGGGGCCGTTTTTCCGCGAGCGGAATTTGGGAACGAATACGGCTTAATGCCTCTTCCTTTGTCGATCCGTCCCTTTCCATCAATCTATTCACCTGAACATCTTCGTTCACATCGACCAGTAAGATACGATCAACTGTCCCAGTCAGCTTGCTTTCAAAAAGCAACGGGATATCCAACACTACAGCCTGCCTGCCTTCAACACGGTAAGCGGCTTTTTGATCATTCATTTTTTCCCGTACGGCCGGGTGGACGATTCCGTTGAGGACGCTGCGTTCCTGTTCATCGTTGAAAATAATCGCACCCAGCTTCTTACGATCAAGCGTGCCATCCCCGTGAAGGATACCCTCTCCAAAATGAGCAATAATTTTATTATAGGCCTCTTCACCGGGTTCAACCACCTCACGGGCATACACATCAGCATCAATCAGAGCGTATCCGGCATCTTGAATTATTCTCGAGACCGTACTTTTCCCGCTTGCAATTCCTCCGGTCAATCCAATCACCATCATGTGATCACCTCGGGCTTCTGGCATTTCGGGCAAAAATGAGTTCCCCGTCCGGCCACAATCCTTTTCTCAAGTTCAGTGCCGCATTTCTTACAAGCCTCTCCACGTCTGGCGTACACAAACAACGATTGCTGAAACATGCCCATTTCCCCCTGGCCATTCACATAAGAGCGTACTGTGCTGCCGCCTTGAGCCACCGCTTCACGGATGGTTTGCCGAATCGCCCTGTGCAGCCTGCGGGTTTCATCCTTCGCAATTCGATCGGCTCGGCGTTCAGGATGGATCCGGGCTCGAAATAACGATTCATCCACATAAATATTACCCAGTCCGGCGACGGCCGTCTGATCCAGAAGCACAGCTTTCACATTTCGCGTGGTTTTCGAAAACTTTCCGGCTAGAAAAGCCGCGGTGAATGTTCTGTCCAGCGGCTCTGGCCCAAGCTGCGCCAACGGTAAATGATGTTCTTCCTCACCCTTTGAAAACACATGCATGGTGCCGAATTTCCTTACATCCCGGTATCGAAGTTCAGTCTTATCTGTAAAAGTAAAAATAACGTGCGTATGCTTATCGGAGGGGTCACCATGCTCACTCAACGTATATCGGCCTTCCATCCTCAAATGTGACACCAGAACGTCATCATCCAAAATGAATTTCAGAAACTTGCCCCTGCGGCCAATATCGTGAATGGCCTGCCCGGAAAGGCGCATTCGAAATTCTTCAACATCATCCGGCCGTTTCACAATTCTCGGCCAAAGCACCGTCACATCTGATATCGTTTTGCCGACAACCAGCTGTTGCAATGTTCTCTTGACTGTCTCTACTTCAGGTAACTCCGGCATTTTTGCTTCTCTCCTCATACACGTAACTGTTCAGCAAGCTTATTTGCGTCGAAAACAATAGATATGCGTCAAAATAAAGGTTTTTTGCGTCAAAATCTATATTAATGCGTCAAAACTGCCCATAAATGCACCAACGCCCTATTTCGCATCATACCACGTCGGCCCGTATTCGTAATCAACCTTCAGCGGCACGCTTAATTCTACCGCATTCTCCATGACTTCAGGCACAATTTTCTTTAACCGCTCGATTTCATTTTCCGGCGCCTCGAAAATCAATTCGTCATGGACCTGCAGGAGCATCCGCGTTTCCAGCTCTTCTTTCTCCAGCCTCTCGGCCATGTCTACCATCGCTTTCTTAATGATATCGGCGGCGCTTCCTTGAATCGGTGTATTCATTGCCGTTCGTTCCGCGAAACTTCGACGATTGAAATTACGGCTCGTGATCTCTGGAAGATACCTTCTGCGATGCAACATCGTCGTCACATAACCATCTCGTCTCGCTGATTCCACTATATCTTCCATATATTTTTTCACGTTCGGGTAACTTTCCAGATACCGTTCGATAAACTCTCCGGCTTCCTTCCTGGTGATCCCAAGACTTTGCGACAAACCATAATCACTGATTCCGTACACAATTCCGAAGTTTACCGCCTTGGCATGACGGCGCATATTCCCATCGACCTCATCTGCCGAAACGTGAAACACATCCATTGCCGTTTTCGTATGCACGTCCATTTCCTCACGAAACGCTTCCATCAGATTTTCATCACCTGAAACATGAGCGAGCACACGTAATTCGATTTGCGAGTAGTCGGCGGCAAACATCAACCAACCCGGTTTTGAAGGAATGAAAGCCTGACGGATTTTGCGGCCCTCCTCCAGTCGAATCGGAATGTTTTGCAAGTTGGGATCGACTGAGCTGAGCCGTCCGGTTTGGGCTAGTACCTGATTGAATCGGGTGTGAATCTTCGAACTGTCTCTGTGAACGACCTTTAACAATCCCTCAATGTAAGTGGACTCAAGTTTCCCAAGCTGGCGGTAAAGAAGGATTTTCGGGATAATTTCATGCTTATCCTGCAGCTTATCCAACACATCCGCCGAGGTTGAATAACCGGTTTTCGTTTTCTTGATGACCGGCAGGTTCAATTTATCGAACAAAATCTCGCCAAGTTGTTTCGGTGAATTGATATTAAAGTTGACGCCGGCCAGCTCGTGGATTTCTTTTTCAATCTGTTCGAGCCGTTCCTTTAGTTCCTCTCCCATTTCTTCAAGGCGGGAAACATCAACTTCGACTCCGTAAGATTCCATTTCCCCAAGCACTACGGAAAGCGGCATTTCAAGATCATCGAACAACGAATATTGATCATTTGCCTTCAATTCATCCGTGAACTTCTCTTTCAGATGATTCAATACGTCTGCCTTGCGAATAAGATGATCGGCAAGCGTGTTCTTATCCGGAACCTGTTGTTTCGCCCCTTTGCCATACACCGCTTCGTCGGAAGAAACGTGCTTGTAACCGGACCTTCTTGCAATTTGCGCCAAATCATCGTTCGCCTCCGAAGGATTCAGCAAATAGGATGCCATTTGAACGCCGAATGTCACACCTTCCAGGGCAATTCCTTCGTGCCGGAGCGAAACCACAACCTGCTTGGCGTCAAAGGCGATTTTTTCTGCATTCGGGTCTTCCGTCCATTTCCGAAACACATCGGAATGAACCGCGGTCTCGGTTTGAAAGAAAAACCGGCCGTTTTCATTTGCGACAGCAAAACCCAGTATTTTTTCAGTGTGATAGTTTTCGTTCAGTACTTCTACAACAAGGGACGAAGGTGAGGCAAGATGCTTGTCCTCTATATGTTCCACTATCGTAAAATCCAGGTCCTCAAGATCCTGTTCCTCCTGGGCTGCATCCTCGACTCCGATTCTTTCCAGCAGCGACTTGAAGCCGAGTTCCTTAAACAGGTTTACCGCTGCTACAGGAATGCCGTCTTGATAAGCAAGCTTGTCAAACCCGATGTCAACGGGAGCTTCCCTTTCAATAACAGCCAATTTCTTGCTCATCTCGGCCTGTTCCCGGTTCTCCTCTAATCGCTCTTTCATTTTCTTGCCGGAAATTTCATCAATCGAATCCAACACTTTTTCAAGCGATCCGAATTGCTTAAGGAGTTTCAACGCGGTTTTCTCACCAATCCCAGGCACCCCGGGAATATTATCCGAACTGTCGCCCATCAGACCCTTCATATCGGTGATTTTCTCAGGCGAAAAACCATACCTTTCAGCGACAGCGGCAATATCATAGGCCTCTACCTCGGTAATCCCTTTTTTCGTAAGGGAAACCTTAACATTCTCATCAACAAGTTGCAGCAAGTCCTTGTCTCCTGTGAAAACGTTGACTTCCCAGTTCTTGTCCTGTGCCTGCCTGGCCAACGTTCCGATGATGTCATCAGCTTCATACTGCTCCACTTCATAATGAGCGATTCCCATCGCATCCAACAGTTCGTGAATATAGGGCAGCTGTTCCGATAATTCAGGCGGTGTCTTTTGCCGTCCGCCTTTGTATTCCTTAAACGTTTTATGGCGAAAAGTCGTCTTTCCCGCATCAAACGCCACCAACATCTGGCTTGGTTTCTCATCTTCCAATATTTTTAACAGCATTTGCGTAAATCCGTAAACCGCATTTGTATAAATGCCCTTCTCATTACTTAACAATGGCAAGGCAAAGAATGCCCGAAATGCGATACTGTTCCCGTCGATTAAAATCAGCTTTTCCAACACGCTCGTCCCCCTTCAACCCGAATCACTTCCTCCTTTATTTTAACACCAAGTAACAAGAAAGGGAAAAACCCTGAAGATTAGCGAATAAAATGCCAAAAAATCACAAACCGGAACTCCACATCATGGAATTCCGGCCAGCTATAGAAACTATCCTTTTGCCCTTTACTTTTTCAAGATAATCTTAAACTTCGTCCCTTTCCCAATCAGGCTTTCCACCTCAATTCGCCCGCCATGCGCTTCCGTTAAATGTTTTACAATAGCAAGGCCCAGCCCGGTCCCTCCGGAGCCCCTACTTCGTGCCTTATCGATCCGATAGAACCTTTCGAACACTCGTGGAATCTCTTCCGGATCCATCCCGATTCCCTGATCCTCAACGGTAATCTCAACCTTATTAAGTCTTTCTTCCATCCTAATGGATACAGAACTATCTTGCGGAGAATAGGCAATCGCGTTGTCAACAACATTAAGGAAAATCTGTTTAAGCCGGGCTGGATCGGCCTCAACCATCACATTTTCCCCGCTGTCACTAAACGCCAACGAAATTTCTTTCCCTGCAGCTTTCTCCTTAAGAACCAATAGCGTCTCGTTGATCACTTCACCGACGTTCGTCCGCTGCCAGTCAAGCCGAAACTTTTCGTTTTCAATCCTTGACAACTCCAGCAAATCGCTAATCAGCGCCTCAAGTCTTTCGCTTTCTTTACGAATGATCGTCAGGAATTTCCGCCTCACCGCCTCATCCCCGGCTGTTTCTTCTTCAAGAAGGGTCTCCGAAAATCCCTTCAAAGACGTTACAGGAGTTTTCAATTCATGAGAAACGTTTGCCACGAAGTCCTTTCTCATTTGTTCGAGTTTCTTCAACTCGGTGATCTCATGAAGCACCACGACAGTCCCCTCGGAACGCCGATAACCGTGAAGAATCGGGGCGCAATAGACCTCGAAATGGCGCCGTTTAATCCCGATTGGTAGAACCATTGTTTTTCGAATGGCCCGTTCTTCTACCACGACTTGTTTTATTAAATCAACCGTATCTTCATAAGGAAGCACATCGCTGTATGCCTTGCGGAACCATTCATTTTTCTTCAACCGAAACGTCTTTTGAAACATCCGATTGGCCAGCCTTACTCTTCCATCGACATCAATAAATACAAACGAGCTTCCGATATTCTCAATCAAGGTTTCCAGTTGATCCTGCTGGGAACGATAGGTTCTTTTCGTATCCTGCAGATGTTCGGCAAGATCATTCAAAAGATGATTCACACGGCCAATGGATTCAGGCCCATACACATACGTACGCATTTTATAATTTCCTTTAATCAACTGTCGAATCATCATTTCCGTCTCAATCAACGGGTTGGTGAAATGATGAACCGCAATACGTGCAATGACCGCAAAGAAAATCAAAACCCCCGCCAGCACAGCAAAAACAGTGAGCCATTCGCCGAACAAAATACCCAAAATCAAACCGGCCACCGATAATAAAACCGCTAACAGAACCCCTAAAGCAAAGAAAATCTGGAAATGAAACCGGTTCATGTCTACCCCTCCTCGAATGACCTGTCGGAAAACAATGCCAACCTATCCTGCTACTTATGCCCTTCCTGTTGTTCCAACTTATAACCTAAACCGCGGATGGTCTTGATGTAACGGGGACTTCTCGTATTATCCTCGATCTTTTCCCGCAAATGGCTGACATGAACGTCAACAATACGTGTGTCCCCAACAAAATCAAAATGCCAAACAGCATTCAATAACTGTTCACGTGAAAGAACACGGCCACGGTTTCGAATCAAATATACGAGCAATTCGAATTCTTTAGGAGTCCATTCCAACTCATTTCCTCTGAAGTAAGCTTCATATTTCTCAGGATAAACTTCTAATTCCCCACAAGAAAGCTTCTCAGGTTCTTCTTCGGTAGTTTCCGAAGCCGATTCGACAGAACGACGGATCACTGCTTTCACGCGAGCTACCACCTCTCTGGGGCTAAACGGTTTGGTAATGTAATCATCAGCACCCATTTCAAGTCCCAGCACCTTGTCGAATTCTTCATCTTTGGCAGTCAGCATAATCACAGGCGTCCTTAATTGCCTTTGCCTCATCTCCCGGCAAACATCCATTCCATCCATTCCCGGAAGCATTAAATCCAACAGGATCAAGTCGGGGTGCTCGGCTTCGACCAACTTCAGGGCAGAGCGTCCATCCGTAACCGCAATCACTTCATATCCGGCTTTCTGTAAATGGAATTCAAGCAATGTGATGATCGAAACCTCATCATCCACAACTATGATTTTTTCAGCCATTTGCCACTCTCCGTTCAACTGTTTGCCCTTATCTTACTACGTTTTACCGCTCCAGAAAAGGACTATTGAACCCCGCGAACTATTTAAGAGGAAAAATATACAAGCATTCATTAGACAGCATTCATTTGTGAATGAATAAACAGATGAACAATTCAATGCCCACTAAAGGCAGAAGCGAACTTTTACCTATAAAATAATCGCCACGGTTCATGGGTCCTCAGTAATGATTGAATTACTTCACAACCCAAATAGGCGATTAAATGCTTACTTCGGCTCCTCCAGCTTGTACCCCAATCCACGAATCGTTTTAATATAATCGGAATTCCTTGCATTGGGTTCTATTTTTTCCCGCAGATGGCTGATATGTACATCGACGATTCTTTGGCCACCGACATAATCATAACCCCAAACTGCATTCATCAGTCTTTCCCTTGGAAGCGCCTGTCCTTTGTGGCGAGCTAGATAGCCCAACAACTCAAATTCCTTCACCGTCAAGTCAATTTTTGCACCTCGAAAATACGTTTCGTATCTTTCAGGATAAATCTCCAATTCTGCAATGACGATTCGTTCCTCTTTCGGTTGATCGGCCACTTCACTTGCCTGGGATGAGCGGCGAAGGACTGCTTTCACACGTGCTACAACCTCCCTTGGACTGAAAGGTTTGGTCACATAATCATCCGCACCCAACTCAAGTCCAAGCACTTTGTCAAATTCGTCATCCTTTGCCGTCAACATCACAATCTGGGTAGCAAGGTGTTTTTCACGTATTTGTTTACATACCTCTAAGCCATCCACCTTCGGAAGCATAAGATCGAGAAGAACCAAATCAGGCTTCTCCTGTTCTGCCAAATGAAGCGCCTTCTCCCCGTCTGATGCTGTTATGACCTCAAATCCTGATTTGGTCAGATTAAACTCGAGCAATGTAACGATTGAGGCTTCATCATCTACCACAAGGATTTTCTCGTCCATATCTCTCCCGCCTTTTTGGAATGATGGTTTAGCCAGATATTTTAATCATTCAACTCATATCGTTTTCCTTTCACAAGGAAAATCACACTTTCCGCAATATTTGTAGCATGATCAGCAATCCGTTCGATATAACGGCAAACGAATGACAGCTGTGTAATTTGCGCAATGTTATCCGGTTGGTCTGCAGCCAATCCAAGCAATTCTTGAATTAATTTTCCATACATTTTGTCTACCTTGTCATCCGTTTCAGCCAATTCTCTGGCCAGCGCAACATCTTCCTCGTAATACGCCTTCAATCCGTCCGACAGCATCTTTAAGGCGATTTCCGCCATTTTGGGGATATCCTCCAGCGGCTTAATGAGCGGGGAATTTCCGATCCGGATCGTTGACTTTGATATGTTTTCCGCAAAATCGCCTACTCTTTCAACATCTGTGGCAATCTTGACAGCTACCATGATTCTCCTTAAATCTGAAGCAACTGGTTGCTGCTTGGCGATCATCAAAATAGCCTGATCATTGATTTCTTCTTCCAATTCATTGATCTTATGATCGTCATCGATGATCTGCAACGAGGTTTCGATATCCTGGTTTTTCAACGCTTCAACCGCATTTTGCGCTGCTGATTCACTCAAGCGTCCTAACTGAAGAAGATTGTTTCTCAATTCATCCAGTTCTGCCTGAAAATTCTCCCTGGTTACCATCCATCTCACTCCTATAATTGAATTTCCTCTTATCCGAACCGGCCGGAAATATAATCCTCCGTTCGTTTGTCCGCAGGATTGGAAAACAACGTATTGGTATCGGACTTTTCAATCACTTCCCCGTTCAGGAAAAACGCGGTTTGGTCCGAAATCCGGGCTGCCTGCTGCATATTATGGGTAACGATCACAATGCTGATCTCTTTCTTTAATTCCTGAACAAGTTCCTCGATTTTCAATGTGGAAATCGGGTCAAGAGCTGAGGTCGGCTCATCCATTAATATGACATCGGGATTCACAGCCAAGCATCGAGCTATACAAAGCCGTTGCTGCTGACCTCCTGATAAGCCATATGCGTTAGCGCTTAGGCGATCCTTCACCTCATCCCAGATGGCCGCGCCTTTCAGGCTGCGTTCAACAATTTCATTCAATTTCTTTTTGCTTTTGATTCCTTGCAGCCTTGGTCCGTAGGCAACGTTGTCGAAGATCGATTTCGGAAACGGATTCGGTTTCTGAAACACCATGCCGACCCGATTTCTCAACTCTTCCACATGGTACTTTGAATGAAAAATACTTTTGCCGTGATATTCGATATCTCCTGTGATTCTTACCTTCGGAACCATTTCCACCATACGATTTAACGTTTTAATATATGTCGATTTTCCGCACCCGGATGGCCCGATGATTCCTGTCACCCGATGTTCCGGAATATCAAATCCTATATTTTTTAACGCCTGATGATCCCCGTACCAGAGATTAAGATCATCGATCCGATAAACAGCGGTTTTTAACT
>DASTWO010000080.1:0-3177 GCA_035776675.1 Caryophanales bacterium | reverse complement strand
CGTCCGTATCATAGGTCACCTGCATTTCTCCCAAATAGTGCCCGAATTTCCCCGCCTGAATGATCGTGGTTCCCTTCACATTCACTCCTTGCTTGAGCAAATGGTGGGTATGCCCCCCAAGAATAATGTCGATTCCTTTGAAGTCCCGGGCAATTTGCTGGTCGTGAAAATATCCCATATGTGAAAGCAATACAACGATATCCGCCTGATCCCGAACCTCATTAATTAAGTCTTGAAGCAGATCCAATGGATTCCGGACCTGCCAGCCAAGCGGCTTATAGAAAGCTGTAAATGGAATCGTGATCCCGATAGCCGCCACGGTTAACCCGTTTTCAACCGAAAACAACTCATAAGGCTGCATCCATTGCGGCCTTTCTCCGTTCTCATCAAAAAGATTAGCGACCAACACGGGGAAATTCGCATCTTCATATAAATGTTCGAGGTCGAATTTGGATAATGTGATCCCTTCGTTATTACCGATGGTCACCCCATCGTAACCTGCTTCATTCAATAGCTGGACATTCCCCCGTCCGGATGTCCCCTCTGTCATCGGATGAAAACGGTCAAGGTGATCGCCTATGTCAAACTGTAAAAAGGATTCGCCCCGAAGCCGACAGTGATGTTTTCCATCTTTTAAATAAGCCGCAATCTGCGGCCAATGATTGAAATGGCTATGTATGTCATTGGTATGATAAATACGGAATGTCTTTTGCAAGTTCTGCCCTCCAACGATTTTTGAAACATGTAACAGTTTTAAAAGAACCCCAGTTGTGTCGGGGCCAATCCATCATATTCAATCCCCAATATCTGAATCATTCTTTTAGCGTTATCGGCTGCGTCTCCGCCTGAGTTATTGTTAAACGCGACATCTACATGCTTTGACTGCCGCGACAGAAATTGCAGGCGTTTCGCCCACTCCTGAAGCTCTTCTTCAGAATAGCGATACAAACAGCGAACTTCGCGCCAGTTTTCCCCTTTGAAAGTCCAGCCTTCCTTGTTTCGCCCGTGCAAACGAACCAAAGTCCGATCTGGATGGGTGGCTTCCGGTACAATAGGAATCGATCCTTCTCCCGCCTGCGGTTCATCGCATACGGTATGGATCCATTGTTGTTCTTTCATAAAAGCCAACGTTTTCTCCCGAAATTTCGGATCAAACCAGGATTGATGGCGAAGTTCTAACGCGCACGGCAAGTCCCCAAGCAGTTCCCGGCACCTTTTTAGCTTTTCCACATTCGGGCGTTGACAATCGAACCACGGCGGAAATTGGCACAATACCGCCCGTAATTTTCCGGCATGCAAAAGCGGCTCAATGGAATCAACAAATGCCTCAAACATTTCCTTCTCGGTTGAGAAATATGGATCTTCTTCCTTATTATGACCGGTCATCCCTTGATACGCCTTTACAATAAAACCGAAAGATTCCGGCGTTTCTTCCGCCCACTTTTCATAATTCTTTTTTGGCTGAACAGCATAAAACGAAGCATCCACCTCAACAATCGGAAAATGCTCGCTGTAAACCTTCAATTTATCTTTGGCAGAAACACCCTCATAAAGCGAATGATGATCTCCCCAACTCGTACATCCTATTGAAATCATCGGATCTCCTCCATACCTCCATTATAAAAGGAAAAACCCTCCCGATTCCACTAAAAAACGGACCCGAATTGGGCCCGTTTCTTTGGCTCATCGCATTAACCGATGCTGCCTTCCATTTCAAATTTGATCAAACGATTCATTTCAACCGCATATTCCATCGGAAGCTCTTTCGTAAACGGCTCAATGAATCCCATTACGATCATTTCTGTCGCTTCCTGCTCAGAAATGCCGCGGCTCATCAAATAAAAGAGTTGCTCTTCCGAAACCTTCGACACAGTCGCTTCATGTTCAAGGGAAATGTTTTCATTGAAGATCTCGTTGTGCGGAATCGTATCGGATGTTGATTCATTGTCCATGATCATCGTGTCGCATTCCACGTGTGAACTGGAATTCGACGCTTTAGGTCCAAAATGAACCTTACCGAGATACGTCACTTTGCCGCCGCCGCGCGCAATCGATTTCGATACAATCGTCGATGACGTGTTCGGCGCAAGATGTTCCATTTTCGCACCCGCATGCTGATGCTGCCCTTCACCCGCAATTGCGATTGACAGGGTATTGCCGCGAGCACCTTCTCCCCTCAAAAGAACAGAAGGATATTTCATCGTTAATTTTGAACCGATGTTACCGTCGATCCATTCCATCGTCGCATTTTCAAAAGCGACCGCCCTTTTCGTTACCAGGTTGAAAACATTGCCTGCCCAGTTTTGAATGGTTGTATAACGGCAGTATCCGTCTTTCTTAACAAAGATTTCAACAACCGCACTGTGCAACGAATTGGTCGTATAGGTCGGGGCCGTACAACCTTCCACATAGTGTACGGAAGCACCCTCATCAACGATAATCAAGGTACGCTCAAATTGCCCCATGTTTTCCGAGTTAATCCGGAAATACGCCTGCAAAGGTGTGTCACATTTGACACCCGGCGGTACATAGATGAACGATCCGCCCGACCAAACAGCCGAGTTCAAAGCTGAGAACTTGTTATCCGCAGCCGGAATCGCTTTGCCGAAATGTTCCTTGAAAATATCTTCATGCTCCTGTAAAGCCGTATCAGTATCTTTGAAGATGATTCCTTGTTTTGTAAGTTCTTCCTTCATGCTGTGATAAACCACTTCGGATTCATATTGAGCCGAGACACCAGCCAAATATTTTTGTTCCGCTTCCGGGATGCCAAGTTTGTCAAAGGTTTGCTTGATCTCCTCGGGTACTTCATCCCAAGACCTCTCGGACTTTTCCGAAGGCTTTACATAGTACTGAATTTCATCGAAATCCAGATCCGACAAATCGCCGCCCCATTGCGGCATCGGTTTTTTATAAAAAATTTCGAGTGATTTCAAACGAAAGTCAAGCATCCACTGCGGTTCATTCTTGCGCTTTGAAATATCTTCAACGACTTCTTTAGTCAAACCGCGTCCCGAACGATAAACGGATACGTCTTTATCATGGAATCCGTATTTATATTCGCCGATTTCCGGCATCTTTTTCGCCATTTGTCATGCCTCCCTTATATTTGCGCCGCGTCGAGTTCGCTTCTTCGCTTAAATAGGAGCGTGTGCCGCATCCATACTTGGTGCGGCC
>DASTWO010000079.1:0-15154 GCA_035776675.1 Caryophanales bacterium | reverse complement strand
AGCTCCATTTAAGGTTAAACCGGTCAATTTCGCATTGCTGGATGGTGCGCGATTAACGGTGACAGTGTAAATTCCCTGCGTCCCGCCATCTTCTGCCGTGACAACCACTTTGACGGTATTGTCGCCGACATTGAGATCAATCGGAGCCGTCGCCACGCCGCTTGTCACTGACTCTCCATTCACCGTCACTGTGGCGGTTTCATCTGAAACTATTGGGGTCACAGTAATGGACGTAACATCGTTTCCCACGCTCGAAGTATAATTCGTTGTACCGGAATCAAAAGTTTGATCCAGCGAAGCTCCATTTAAGGTTAAACCGCTCAATGTCGCATTGCTTGACGGCGCGCGATTCACTGTAATCGTGTACGTTTTCGTTGATTCCCCATCTTCTGCCGTCACCACCACCGGAATCTCATTATCCCCTACTTCGAGGATGACTGATTGCGAGGGGTCTTGCCCATTGACAGTGTCTGTCGCATTTGGGTCATCCACCGTCGGTGTGATCGTAATGGCATCCACATCATTCCCAACACTTGTAGTGTATGCCACTGTACCGGAATCAAAGTCGGGAGACAGCGTTCCTTCACTCAGGGTCAGATTACTTAAATCCGCATTGGTTGAAGGTGACTGTCGAGTGACTGTAAGTGTGTATGACGTATCAGAGGATCCATCCTGGATCGTGATCGGAATGGTATTTTCCCCTACTGCGATTGGGATGGCGTCATCACTTTTATAGGTGGTGCCGTTATACTGGATTTCTACGGTAGAAGAACCCCCTCTCGGATCGACATGGATGCCAATTTGTTTGACTTGATAGGGCACCGTCATGTCATTGGTTTCCCCGTATTGCAAAAAGTCAAGAGCAGATGGCAAAGAAGTAGGTGCTTCCTCTGTCGCATCGTAAACAGATAAGCTATCAATATACAGAATCCCACGCAGGTAGGGGGTGCTTACCCCTTCATCTATGGCCCATATATCGGTAAAATCCCAATCGGCAAAAGTCGCCTCCGCCTTCATTTCGGCATCCGTTTTATGAGCGGAGGTACTCATATCCCCGCCGGCATTATCTCCATACAAGTTCCCTACCTGAAGACCAGATCCTGTTACTGTTCCGGACGCATACGAATTATTAAATGTACCACCAATATCCGATGATGTTGAGGGATCAAATGCTTTTGCATTACTTCCAACCAGGCCGCCTAAGTAATTTTCACCCGTTACATCTCCCGAAGCGTACGAATTCGTCACTTGTCCGCCAACGATTCTGCCAATCAGACCCCCCACATAGCCTGATATTCCTTCTACAGATCCTGTAGCATACGAGTTTTCCACTTTTGCATACAATATGTCACCTGCGGGGGTTATTAAGGTATTAGAATTACCAACCAGGCCACCTACAAATTTATTCCCCTTTACCGTGGCTGAGGAATAAGACAAAGTGATACTCCCTCCGTCCATGCTTCCGACTAATCCGCCCGTATAGTTTCCGCCTGTTATTGTTGCTCCGACGACATACGAGCGGACCACGACGCTCCCTGAATCCATTTTTCCGACCAATCCACCTGTATACCTGTTTCCTGTTACATCAGCATCTTCTATTCCTACATTTTTAATGGTACCGGAGGACGTTCCAAACAGCCCTGTATAAAAATCCGTATGATTGATCGTTATATTCCGGATCACATGGCCGTTCCCATCGAAGGTACCGGTAAATGGTGAGATAGGCTCCCAATTTGCATACCCGGATAGATCTATGTCCGTGCCCAGCCGGAAACAATCGTTGTAGTAGTCTCTCACTGCATCTAACTGTGCCGGGGTAACAATAATGTACGGATCAGATGAAGTTCCGCTGCCCCCCGCGAAAGGTCCCGCAGCATGCGCCGTACCCCCTGTGCCAAACGGCACGATAACACTGAACATGAACACCATTATGATTGTAATGAAACAACCTTTCTTCAAACCAACCCCCATTACGTCTCCTCCCAGCATTCCGACGCTTCATGCTTCCCAACCGTCTTTTGTTTTTTCCCACCCAGACATTCGTATGGATGATCGATTGCCCACAAGGTGTGAACAACCATTCGGAAATCATTTGTTCCCACTGTATATTATAAAAAGAAAGGACTTCTATAGATATCCCTCTTGAGGGGGGAATTTTCCAAATGAAAAATCACTCTCTTTTTGAAAAAATCACTCTTTTTTGTTCGGTTTAGGGTATAATCAAAAAAAACGATCTACGGATTTTTACGGGGAGGGCAGTTAAAAATGAAAAAGGAATTCTTGCAGCCAGGGCCGTTTGAACGAGCCAAACTGACAGTTCCTCCGCAAAACGGGCGGCGCCTGATTCGGACATCCTTCCATGATCTGTTGAAAAATCAAGAAGGCGATTCCTTCATCAGTGTCATTGCGCCGTTCGGTTATGGGAAAACGACGTTGTTCAACGAGGTCGCCCACGCTTTAATGAAACAGCATGCGGTCGGCTGGCTCACTTTGGATGAACGGGAAAACGATCCCATTGTTTTTTTGAGATCCCTTACGCTGGCATGCCCTCAAATCGATGTTTCCCGCATGGAACAGGTTTTTTCCGACGCGCGCAACCATGACGCCGACTTTCATACCATAATCGAGCAGCTGCTTGAGCTCGTTCAAAACAATCCCGAGCCATCATACATGTTCATCGATCAATATGATCGCATCACCAACCATTCGATCCATGAGCTCTTCAGCCTCTTCCTCAAATATGTCGGAAGCCGATTCTTCTTTTACATCGCCAGTAGGATCGATCTTCCGTTTTCTAACGAAATCCGGTCGGCCAAGCCCTTTTCAACTGAAATTACGTACCGTCAGTTGAAATTTGATACATCTGAAATTCAGGCATTGATTGAACAGGAAACCTCTATACAACTGCCGCCTGCTGAAATCAAAGAAATTGAGAAGAAAACGGAAGGTTGGCCATTTGCGATTCATCGCTATTGCCAACTGCTGAATCGTTCGCGTCAAATCCCCTACGATGCCCAGTTAACCCTGGATGAGTTGCAACAGGAAATGAACGACCTGTTTATAGATCGTCTGTTTTCTTCATGTCCGCCTGAATTACAACATATGATACTGGCGTTATCGGTGCCGGAAAGCTTTAATACAGATCTCGCTTTATTTTTAACAGGCCAAGAAGAAGCAAAGGATTTATTGAATCATTTACAATCCTATGAGATTGAGTTGTCCAGAGATGTAGATGGAAACAATCGCTTTCACCCCATGATCCGCGAAAGTCTGAAAAAACATTTTCAACAATTGGACCTCCAGCGGTTCCAAGCGATTCATCGAAAATGCAGCCAATGGTTTGAGGAAAATCATCACCTGTTAAGAGCAGTGGAACACTCCGTTGAAATTGACGATTATGACCGTGCTGCTCAAATCATCATGAAGAACGCTTTTGATTTCTTCAAATCTCCATGGCATGTAAAGGAACAGTTAGTCGAATGCGTTCCTTACCATGAAGTGATCAAGGAACCTGCAGTGTCCATGGTTTTTGCCTGGTTTCTGATTTCCATGCATCGCTTATCGACAGCCGAAAGGTTGTTAAACCAGACTGAACCTTATTTAAACTCAAATAATGAAACCTTTCCTCCCACCGGTGAAAGCATTACTGGTTATATCGCCACTATTCGTTCCCGAATGGCATTTTTACGTAGGGATACGGAAGGCGGGTTGAAATATATGAAAGAGGGCATGGCTTTGTTGGGAAATAGGGCCTATCTCTATAGCCATTCCAATACCTTGAATGTAAACGGCAGTTCTCTGCTGAAAAGCGTGGTCGGTCATTGGGGAGCCATCGACCAATGTATTGCCATGTGTCAGCTCTCGAAAAACACCTGGGGCGGTATCAATCAAGGATTTGGGTTAATGACGATTCTATTGGGAGAATGCTATTTTGAAAGAAATGAAAGAACTCAGGCAGAAACTCATTTGAACGAAGGGCGTCGAATCGGTCTTGATTTAAAGGACAGCGCCCTGTTTCTTTCGGCCTCCATTTCGTTGATTCAATTAAAATGGTGCATGAAACAATACACTTCCTGTCATATTCTGATGGAGGATACCCTTAAGATTGTGGAAGCCCACCATTCAGAAGGGATCGATACCTTCACAGCCTGTCAGGCTCGAATTGCAATGAAAGAGCAGGACACAAATACCATAAAAAGATGGTTAGAAACCTGTACACTGACGGTAGACCCTCCCCTGGACTTAAAGCGCCTTTTTGAATATGTCACGCTTCTAAAGGCTTATCTATTTTTCGACTTGGCCCAGAAAGGTATGTTGTTGGGGGAGAAACTTTTACAATTGGCGCAAACCTGGCACCTGCCTTATTTTATCGCGGAAGTGCATCTTCTGCTTTCGGCATTCTATGAAAAGAGCGAAGAGGAAAAAACAGCACTTTACCATATGGAAAAGGCACTCGAAATCGGAGAGAGAGAAGGTTACCGCCAGCTATTTTTAATGGAATGGGAGGCCATGGACCTTCTTCTGCCAAAAATCAATCGTCGCATTCAATTGAGAAAACAAACCCTTTCTCCCCAAGTGGAACAATTCTTGAAAGAATTGACTCATGAACAACTGGAAGCTGAAATAGCCATGGACCCGTTGCTGCTTGCCAGAGAAAAACTTTCAAATCAAGAATATAATGTGTTGAAATTTCTAATCGATGGAAAGTCAAACCGTTATATTTCCGATCACATGTTCATCACGGTTGAAACCGTCAAATCCCATTGTAAAAACATTTATAAAAAACTCAACTTGAAAAGCCGGAAAGAAGTTCGACTACAATTCGAAGAAAACTAATCTTTGTTTCAACAGAAACCTGAAAAAAAGAGGCACAAATTCAGTGAAGATTTGCGCCAATGTGAGTTCATTCTATAGTTATTAAATCTCTTTGCATGCCCAGGCATCAACCTCAACCTTGAAATGAGGAGCGGCTAGCGCAACCACATAAATCATTGTCATACAAGGAAGGTGATCCCCGAAGAAAGCTTTCATTACCTTCTTTCTCTCATCTGCCTGAAATTCTCCAACAAGATAGAAAACAAGCTTAGTCAAGTCTTCAATGCCCATATTAGCAGCCTCAAGATTCTTTCGGATGTTATATAGCGCTAACTTTAATTGCTCTATCGGATCTTCAGGTACGCTGCCATCTACACCCATACCCAACTGTCCAGATAATGTTAACCATCTACTCGGCCCACTTACCTCAATTTGGTGCACATATGGAGCAACTGGTGAATGGACATCGTTAGGATTTCTAGAGGTTTTCATGTAATCAACCCTTTTCAATTTTATTAGCTTATATACTATAACGGACGCGTTCTATATAATCAATTGGTTTGCCAAGAATTCGGCCAATTCCGATTAGATTTCATTACGAGTATTCCCTCATAATCGCGCCACGACTATTAATAATAGATGAATTGATTGTGAGTTAGAAGCATTCTCAGAATCCTTCAGAAAAAAATAGTGTTTTTGGCTTTTCAATTTCATCCCAATTTAGTATAATTATAATCTGAAAGTGATTATAATTGATTCACTATGAATACAGAGGGGAGAATTGCAAATGGATAAGAACCAGATGCATGACAGTCAAGCTGGAAAGTGCCCTGTAGCACATGGGAATTCGGTGGAAGAAAGCGCTGTCACCACGGAAAAAGTGGCAACAACGAACAAAGATTGGTGGCCAAACCAACTGCCCCTACACATTCTTCGTCAGCATGATAAGAAGACAGATCCAATGGAAGAAAGTTTCAATTATGCTGAGGAATTTAACAAACTGGACTATTACGCACTCAAGCAAGATCTGCGTGACTTGATGAAGACCAGTCAGGACTGGTGGCCGGCGGACTACGGACACTATGGACCGCTCTTTATCCGGATGTCGTGGCATTCAGCTGGTACTTATCGTATAGGTGACGGACGCGGAGGCGGCGCAACCGGCTCACAACGTTTCGCACCGCTTAACAGCTGGCCCGATAACGTACTGCTGGATAAAGCTCGTCGTCTGTTGTGGCCGATCAAACAAAAGTACGGAAACAACATTTCATGGGCCGACCTGCTTGTTCTGGCAGGAAATGTCGCGCTTGAAGATATGGGCCTGAAAACCTTTGGATTTGCCGGCGGACGCGAAGACATCTGGCATCCTGAAGAAGATGTCTACTGGGGAAGTGAAAAGGAATGGCTCGCAGACAACCGCTATTCAGGCGACCACGAACTTGAAAACCCACTTGCCGCAGTTCAGATGGGGCTTATCTATGTGAACCCCGAAGGACCGAGCGGAGAACCGGATCCGCTTGCCAGCGCGCAGGATATCCGTGAAACCTTTGCCCGTATGGCGATGAACGATTATGAGACCGTCGCCCTGATTGCCGGTGGGCACACGTTTGGCAAAACCCACGGTGCCGGGGATCCCGAAAAGGTTGGCCCATCCCCTGAAGCCACTGCTATAGAGGATCAAGGCTTAGGCTGGAAGAGCAGCCATGGAAGCGGAAAAGGCCGTGACACAATTGGAAGCGGCTTAGAAGGAGCTTGGACGTCTAACCCGACGTCTTGGGATAACGGCTTCTTTGATTTATTGTTCGGATATGAATGGGAGCTAACCAAAAGCCCTGCAGGGGCAAATCAGTGGAAGCCGGTCAATCCTAAAGAGGAGGATCTTGTTTCGGATCCTGAGGATGACTCGAAGAAAATCCCTACATTTATGTTGACATCCGATATCGCTTTAAAGGCGGACCCTGACTATGAAAAAGTCTCCCGCCATTTCCATGAAAACCCGGATGAATTCGCAGATGCCTTCGCACGGGCATGGTTCAAGCTGCTTCATCGTGACATGGGACCTAAATCGCGTTACCTCGGCCCTGAAGCGCCAGAAGAGGATCTGATCTGGCAGGACCCAGTTCCGGCAGTCGACTATGAACTTTCAGACGCTGAAGTTGACGAGCTGAAAAAGAAAATTCTTGAATCCGAATTGAGTGTCAGTGAGCTTGTAAAAACAGCTTGGGCTTCTGCCGTCACATTTCGTGGTTCCGATATGCGTGGTGGCGCAAATGGTGCGCGCGTCCGCCTCGCTCCGCAAAAAGACTGGGAAGCCAATGAACCGGAGCATCTGGCCAAAGCGCTTTCTGTCTATGAAGACATTCAAAGCGGGCTGGATAAGAAAGTCAGCCTGGCTGATCTGATTGTCCTTGGCGGCAGCGCAGCTGTCGAAAAGGCGGCAAAAGATGCCGGTGTTGATGTCACGGTGCCATTTGCGCCTGGTCGCGGAGATGCGACAGAAGAACAAACTGATGCCGACAGCTTCGACGCCTTGGAGCCGGTGGCTGACGGATTCCGCAACTATCAGAAGAAAAAATACGCCGTAAGTCCCGAGGAAATGTTAGTCGACAAAGCTCAGCTTCTCGGCCTTACTGCGCCAGAATTGACGGCCCTGATCGGCGGAATGCGCGTACTGGGTACGAACCATGGAGGAACTGAACATGGTGTGTTCACGGACCGTGTCGGCACCCTCACGAACGACTTCTTCGTGAACTTGCTTGACATGGGGATTGAATGGAAGCCTGTGGACTTCAATCTGTACGAAGGACGCGACCGCAAAACAGGCGACGTTGTTCGAACCGCAACACGCGTCGATCTCGTCTTCGGGTCAAACTCGATCCTCCGTGCCTATGCAGAAGTGTACGCACAAGATGACAACAAGGAAAAGTTTGCGCGCGACTTTATCAAGGCATGGGTGAAGATCATGAACGCAGACCGTTTCGATCTTAAAATAGACTCTGCGTTGACGATTGGATAATCACGCATAATGCAAAGCACCTTATCAGGATGCCTGAAGCGAACCGATTTCGTTTCAGAGACATCCGGATAAGGTGCTTTTTTCTATGACCCGACTCAGATGGGTACTGAGATTTGTTTTATTGAATGGGCTTCTTTCGACGTTCAATAAATAAGAAAACAGAATAAAGCATCATTAATATAACTCCTACCACTATAGCAATTCCTAATCCAAGTAATCCTACTATGCCAACCCAACCTACAGTAAATGTAAAGAAAACCAACTCATAACAGAATCCGGCTATGATTAAAGCCAATGGCACATTAAAAGGAAATATTCGTTTCCACCCTAGTGCCAACAAAGTTGAAAAGAAAATCACCCCTACTGTGAGAAGGGTATGGTTTGAACTCCAGCGAAACTCGGCACGGGATTGGGCATCATCAAAGGATTGTGTTGTTCCCGATAAATCTAAGAATGCGTTTACTAAAATAATAAAACCTATTAAAATAAGTGGCACCAACACAGTCCAATTAATTGCTTTATACACGTTTTTATCCATGAGTAACAATCCCCTTTTCTAAATATTTCTCCCCAACCCTTCTAAATCCCTTGTAATTGATAATTTATTAAGATTTTCCGTGTAACCATTCTACAAGACTTACACAAGTGTCGAGCCCGTAAGTCTTTTATTTCTCCTATGAAAACTTAACCGGTTGGTCAAGTTCGACGTGACCCCCGACTTCAACTTTGGCAAAGACCCCGAAAGTCGCTTCATGACTTGCCGCCAGGGTACGGAGGATGCGATCATCCTTGGGAAGTTCTTGTTGCGACATGTTGACCATTACACAACGATTCAGAGGGGCCACAACCCTTAGGACCACATCCGGCCCGATTTGGATGGCTCGGTTTATCCATTGATCCTCGACAAATCCCTCTTCTTG
Organism: Caryophanales bacterium; assembly: GCA_035776675.1. Lineage (GTDB taxonomy): Bacteria > Bacillota > Bacilli > Bacillales > DASSOY01 > DASSOY01. The sequence goes on along the minus strand of DASTWO010000079.1, from coordinate 6,403 downwards.
AATATCCAGAAGAAGATTCGCCCGAAATCTTCGTGGGTCCACAGGTTTTCCTAGCTGCTCACTTAAAGTACGAATCGACGAACTGGAGATGATGCTTATTGGCCCCTCATCAAAATGTGAAACAGCCTCTTCATATGCCAAAGTCACGGGATCACCGATAAAATCACTCAATGCCTTATGGATATTCGGATCATCCCCTCGATAAACTGTTCCATCTGACATTGTGACAACGGGAACGGCGCTTTCATATTTGGCCTGAAGCTGAAACAAACCATCCATTCGTTGAAACCGCCGTGTGGTCTTTCCGCTTCCGAATTTCCCTTCGCGATTTTGAACCGCCCATAAACGATCCCCAACCAAACCACGCCGTTCCACTTGAACAGTGGAAAGCGATTCCCCTAATAGGGACTTTACCGGAAAACGCCGAATTTCCTTGATCCGCCCCAAGACACTATCATTTACGCGATACGCCACCCGTTATTCCCCCGATTCATTAATTGTGTTCTTTTATTATATAGGTGTTGGGTTGTTGGTTCAAACCCTTCCATCGGAAGGAGTTTTTCTAAGCCATTGAACGTTTATTTTCTTCAAACAGCGGAAACAGGTAACTATGATTATATTTGAGGAGGGGCGTCAATATGAACGAGGCATTACAAGGAAAACTGGGATTCGGAACGGCTCCTCTTGGAAATATGTATCGTGATGTTCCAGAGGAAGAGGCTAAGGCAACCATTGAAACAGCCTGGGATCACGGCATCCGGTATTTCGATACAGCTCCTTTTTATGGAGCGGGCTTGGCTGAAATGCGATTAGGAGAGGTATTATCCCAACATAATCGGGATGACTACTTGTTAAGTACAAAAGTTGGCCGCGTTATTTCAGACGAATTGGAAGAGAAAAACGGGCTGTTCGAGCACGGGCGTCAAAACAAGGTGATTACGGACTACAGTGAAGATGCAACGCTTCGCTCAATTGAACAAAGCCTGGAACGCTTGAAAACCGACCGGCTTGACTTCGTCTATGTCCATGATATTTCTCCGGATTTTCATGGAGACGTATGGATTACAAAATTTGATACGGCTAGAAAAGGAGCCTTCCGAGCATTAACGCGCCTGCGTGAAGAAGGCGTTATTAAGTCGTGGGGCGCCGGGGTGAACCGAACAGAACCGATAGAAATGGCATTGGAGCTGGAAGAAGCAAATCCCGATCTGAGCTTGCTGGCTACCCGCTATACCTTGTTAAATCATGAGCATGCACTGCAGAGATTAATGCCTGCCGCACAAGACAAAGGCACTGGCATTGTTGTCGGCGGTCCTTATAGTTCAGGGATATTAGTCGGAGGTTCTCACTATGATTATGGGGAAGCCACCTCAGAAATCACATCAAAAATAGAGCGGTTAAAAAAAGTCGCCCAAAACCATCAAGTCAGCCTGAAGGCCGCCGCGCTTCAGTTTTCAGCGGCACATCCGGCAGTCTTTGCTGTTATTCCCGGCACTACTCGTTCCGAGGGAGTTAAGGAAGATATAACAGCAATGAAAGCTGAAATTCCATCGGCCTTTTGGAAGGAGCTACGCGATCAAGAACTGGTTTCGCCAAAGGCTCCGTTGCCCATTTAAGGAACAAGGCAAAACGTTGCCAGCAAATCAAAACGAGGCCTCGTAAGGCCTCGTTTTGATTGTTACTTCCGATCTTATATCGTCATAAAGGACATGAAATAGAGGCTTGTCCCGATCAGTGCTGCACCACCGAACGTCCATAACAACTCTACCGTATCCATTTTGCTAATTTTGCTTTCCCAGTTTCTGCCCTTGCGACCTCGAGAAGCCGTTCTGGTGACTCTTTCCTGTTCACTGTTCATGACCGTTGCGTTATAGATTCGTCCCTCCACTTTGCATCCTCCTCTTTTATTACGTTAACGTTACATTTATGTTACAAGTATCATCTCATATTGTAATGTAATTGTAAAGAGTTTTTTCGAAGTTTTTTTCTAAACGGGACTAAACAGACTATACAAAAGGAAAAATGAGTGTTTTTTTCACAAAAATGCGCTTACCTGAATGTCATCGTTTTGTAATATAACCCGAAGATTCACCAAGTGAAAAAGCTGCCCCAAAGACAGCTTTTCCGAATGCAGCGTTATTTTTTATAAGCTATGCCACAGGAACAACGATGATCCCCCAATAACAGGTGATAAGATGCCGGGAATTCCTGATTGACTCTTTGAACTTCGCGAGCAAATTCCCTATCATTCTCTGGTACTTTTTCCAGGGCGTCCGCTTTTTCCTGAGTGTCAATATTGGCACCGGGCGGTACGAATCGATTCGGTGAAAGGCGTACGCCGTTTGTGACGACTGCATTATAAGAAATAAATGAGCCTTGCCCTATGATGGCGTTATAAACTATGGCGTTAAAGCCAACAAACACCTTGTTCCCAATAAAACAGGGACCATGAATAAGCGCCCCATGGGCAACGGACACTTCGTTCCCAATAAAGATCGAGAACTTCTTCCCTCCAAGTGAAACCCATCTATTTAATAAACCATGCAAGATGACTCCATCCTGAAGATTTGTATTCGAACCTATATAAAAAGGGGTTCCTTCATCTGCACGCACACTTACATTGGGAGCGACATAAACATTTCTCCTGATAGTCACATCCCCTATAACGCTGGAAAACGGACTAATAAATGCCGTCTTGGCAATTTGCGGATAGCGTTGAACCGGATTAAAAGTCGTAACCGGGCTGGGACTGATGAATGGCTCAAAACAGCAATTGGAATAGCTCAATGAAGATGACTTTGATTCTCTTTTCTTTCCCAAGAAATCACATCCTAAACAGTCAATGGTTGTAGGATTATGCTATGCAAAATGATTTCTCGGGACTGGGCATTCGGTCAATCAGACAGGAAATAGGCTGGATACCCATGGGACAACAGAACACTTATTGGAAATTCTGCGTTCTAGGTAAAATTTATACCCTTAGTGAGCCACGAAAGCCCCTTGCGGCATAGTAGGATTCCGCTCCATTATGGTACAAGAAGACCGTGTCATACCGGCGATCACAAAAGACGGCCCCGCCAAGTTTTCTAATATTCGCAGGGGTTTGCACCCAACTCGATGTTTTCTTATCGACACTTTCGAGTTCCTGCAGCTCCCGGTATTGGTCTTCCGTCAAAAGTTCGATGCCCATGGCAGCGGCCATATCTATAGCGCTCGTTTCTGGTTTGTGTTTCTTCCGAGACTCGAGCGCTTCGCGATCGTAACAAACACTTCTGCGGCCTTTTGGACTTTCGGCTGAACAATCATAAAAGATGTATTCGCCTGTCTTTTGATCATGGCAGACAACATCCGGTTCGCCGCCCGTTCCCTCCATTTCATGGAGCGACCCCAATTTTTCAACATTTGCTTCAAGCTTTGCCTCAATTTCAGCCCATTCAATCCCTTTATGGCGGTTCATGTTCTCCTCAAACCGAGCCTTCAAAGTTCCAAGCAGTTCTTCACGTTGCTCTTGTGTCAACTCTTTCTTTCCTTTCGTCATTTTATTTCCTCCTTTTTTTCAAGTACCACTAAGTTTCCTTTCATCCCCTCTTCGCTAAAGCTCATCCCAGTGGCCATTTGGATCGGAAGCACTTTCCCCCGGTCAAAGTATTGACCAAAGTGTTGGTCAATTGCTTTCTCTGTTACAGGCACATGATCGCCATTTTCTCTTGTTTCGCGGCAGCCTCTGAGCAACATCATTCCGCCGGGCTTGAGAATACGGACAATCTCTCGCGCAAATAGATCTCGTTCCTCTTCGGCTATAACGTGAAAACATCCTCGATCATTTATTAAATCTACGGATCGGTCCTCAACCGGTAAATCCAAGACATTCCCATGGCGCCAATCAACCTTCACCCTTGCCTCTTTTGCCCGTTCCTCGGCGATCTTGAGGGCTTCCGCACTCAGATCTACCCCAATCGTATTCAGCCCCTGTTGGGCAAGGAAAATGGCTTCTCGTCCAGCTCCACAACCAATATCCAAAGCCTCCGCCCCATTTGGAAGGTTGATGGTGGCAACAAAAGCAACCAGCTCCTGCGACGGGTACGAAAGATCCCACATCTCCCGGAAACTCCCACTGATATATTCTTCGTCCCAATTCTTGGTGTGATTTGTTCCTTCCATTTGGCTTTCAGCTCCTCTGGATACCGGTATGGAAATGTAAAAAATTTCTCACCTTATTAAATCCACACATCATTTTCAGCAGTGAGTTCACCTTTAGTTTCCCCAGTGTTCACTACACCTTTTGGTTCCACCAGCATGATATGGCATTCTTTTTCGGCATAAGGTTTATGTTCAATTCCCTTCGGGATGACATACATTTCTCCTTTTGAAAGCCTGACTTCACCATCACGGAACGAAATGGCCATTTCTCCGTCCAAAACAATGAATACCTCATCCGTCTCCTTATGTTCGTGCCATACAAAATCCCCGGATACCTTGGCAAGTTTAAACTGATAATCATTCATTTCACAAATAACTTTAGGCGACCACCGGTCACAAAATTTTGATAATTTTTCGTCCAAATTAATTGGAGAATATCCCAATGAAAACGCCTCCCCATCTCATTCTATTTATTGTACAATCTTCCCAATTGATAGTAAAGGAAGCAAATCTTATGCCAAAATGACGCCCTTTAGGACGGAAAATCGGGTCTATTCAAAACTTGGGTGAAGCACCCGTTAAAAGAAAAACTATTCAATCTCACTTGTGTACCTTTCCGGTATCAATTCCATGACATTACATTTCACCAATTCTCTACTGTATGAAATGATGACATCCGTATCTTTTCCATAATCACTTATTAATTCACGACACATCCCACATGGAGCTACAACCCAACATTTTTCTATATCTTCATGGGGATGGGGGTGAGCAACTGCCACAACGGTTTCAAATTCATGTTCTCCCTCTGAAATAGCCTTCCCAAGAGCCATGGCTTCCCCACATACGGTTATTCGTCCAACGTTAGCTTCAACATGTACCGCCGCAAAAATATTCCCTGATTTGGTTCTTACCGCCGCACCAATATGGTGTCTTTCATATCTATAATTTTTCTCAATCACTTCTTCCGCCGCTCTTATCAATTGATAATCTTGATCTTCCAATGGTCTTACCTTTAACATCGTCATTCCTCCAATAGCTTATATACAATGGATTCGCCCTTGACCCACTATCCGGGGTTTTGCCTCCTATTGAAGTTCGATCCGCATCACGGCCCGGCGTGCGGTAGGTCTGGTTACCTCTCGGAACCCGGCTGCAATAAAGGCGTTTTGGGGGCCAACGTGAAGCTCACCCCAAGGAATATCTTGTCCTGGGGCCGTTACCATAGGGTATCCTTCAATGGCACGGGCATCTCTCTTTCGAGCAAAGTCCACGGCGGCCAGCGTTAAGGCGTAAGTGATTCCTAGTCGACGATATCCCTTTCGTACAATAAAACAAGAAATGGACCAAACGCCTTTGTCGTTCTTGTCTTCGTCTCGTTCTGCCCATGGAACCCGGCTGTTTCGTAGCTTTTGATAAGCGGTTCTTGGCTCTACCGCACACCAGCCAACCGGTTCGTCATCAAGATAAGCGACAAGCCCACTGGTGGTTTGTGACTCCGGATTCCCGCAATCCGTCTGGATCCGCAACAAAAAGGCACGTTCATCATCATCTGTTTTGCGCCACTGCGAATTAGGGATTTTGAACCGCTGACAATAGCACTTTGCCCCGTGACATCGCGATGGACCGAGAACCATCTCCAAGTCTTCCCATGACGCTTCGTTGGCTGGCCTGATCGAGATTCGGTCGGCTGTCGTTGCCGTTTCCATACTCGCATTTTTTGATTTAGCGATTTCCGATCTATTTTCCCTATAAGTCATTCGTCGACTCTCCTAAGTAGTTTTCCAGCATCATAGCACTACTTCCCTGACAATTACAGTCACGGAAGTTTATGTGCAAAATACATCTTCTGATAGACTCGGATTTTTTGGAGATATCTCATTCATCTACAGATGGATCAGAAGATTAACAAGCTTACCGAATGGATCCCTTACAAAGAACCGCCGAACTCCCCATGGTTCTTCAGCTGGTCCATACTCAATTGAAATTCCTGCTTCTTTCATGCGGCTCAGGACCTCATCAAGATCGTCGACCTCAATGGACAGATCAGGGACAGGCGTTCCAGAGCCTCCCTCAGAAAGAAAGCTGATTTGGGTGTCCATTTTCTCATGTGACCCGTACGTTGAATATTGCGGACGGTTAGAGCCACCTGTGCGGAGTTTTGAGCCACCGTTTGCAGAATATAGAGCCATTGATTGCAGACCGGGAGCCACCGGGTCCGGTCATACTGAAACCTCCCTGTATAATGAAGAAGCATGCTTTG
>DASTWO010000078.1:0-6626 GCA_035776675.1 Caryophanales bacterium | reverse complement strand
TTTCAAGACAACCTTGCCGATTGTTTCTCCTTTTTTCAGTGGAGCCTTTAATTCATCTTTAACTTTAATTGATTTCTTAACGTTTTTCGGTGACTCGCCTTTCTTCGTCAAAATAGCAACTTCTCGTGACGTAACCACGGGAACCTTATTTCTAACCCCTTTATCGACATGAACTGTCTTTACAACCTTGCCTTTGTCATACAACTTATGGGTTTGATATTGACTGAAGGCATAGTCCAACATATTTGTAACTTGAGCGTTTCTGGATTTCGTAGTAGGAGCTCCCATGACGACAGCGATCAAACGCATTCCGCTTTTCTCCGCTGTAGCGGTCAGGCAATACTTCGCTTCATTGGTATAGCCGGTTTTCAGGCCATCGACATTCGGATACGTTTTCACAAGTCGATTCGTATTCACAAGCCAGAATTTGTTGTCGGTACCTTCCCGTAAATAATCTTGATAAATTCCGGTATATTGTGTGATTTGTTCATATTGAAGAAGCGCCCTTGCCATTTTCGCCATGTCTGCAGCCGTTGAATAGTGGTTTTCCGCCGGAAGACCAGTCGGATTTTCGAAATGGGTATTTTTCAAACCGAGCGCCTTCGCTTTTTCATTCATCATTTTCACAAATGCTTCTTCAGAGCCGGCGATTTTTTCAGCCATAGCGACGGATGCATCATTTGCTGAGCCAACCGCAATCGCCTTTAACATCTGCTTAACGGTCATGGTCTCGCCTTCTTCAAGGAAGATCTGCGAGCCCCCCATTGAAGCCGCATGTTCACTTGTTCGAACCTCATCATCCAAAGCAATCTTCCCCTGATTCAGAGATTCCATAATGAGCAACATTGTCATAATCTTTGTCATACTGGCGGGCGGGAGTTTTTTATCGGCGTTTTTGTTATAAAGAATCGTTCCCGTATCAGCTACCATTAAAATAGCCGATTTAGAGTCCTTTGCCAATTTAAGTCCGTCTTCTTTATCTTTAGCCAGACCTTGTATCGGAATAATGGAACACACCATCGTTGCTACTAACAAACCTGCAAAAATCCGCTTCATGAAAAATTCCTCCTTTGTCGGTCAATAAGAGTACCCATATTTTCTCCAATTCGACCTGATTTTATACCAAAAAAAAAGAATCCGGATCCCGCAGAATTCCGAAACCTCTTGTATTCCCATCCCCCACTCAAAACACAATTGAAAAAATCCTCGTCAAAATAAAAATGCCACCATCCACTATTTTCGTGAATGATGGACATTTCGCTTATTATTCATTCAATGACTTCGTAAATCATCGGCCGTTTCCTAACTTCATTCAAGCTGTAAGAAAATGCGCTTTGCAATTTCCTTTCACTCTCCGAGGCTACTTTGTCATTGCTGTGGAGTACAGCGATGGTTTCGCCTTTTCGAACGGGATCTCCAACCTTCTTCTTCAAGGTAATGCCGACCCCATGATCAATAACATCTTCTTTGGTACGCCGACCCGCTCCGAGCAACATTGCGGCAACCCCGACCGACTCTGCTTCGATATTCTCAATATAGCCGTCCTGATCTGCCTTTAGATCAATATGATAAATCGCTTGCGGAAGACGATCAAAGTTCTCTACAATTTCCGGATCTCCACCTTGCGCCTCCACGAAATGTTTGAAAACTTCGATCGCCTTTCCGGATGACAACATGTCTTCTAATTCCCGACGGGCATGGGCAAAATCAGGATACACACCGCCAGCCACCGTCATATAGGAAGCCAGCGTCAGACAGACTTCCGTTAAATCATTTTCACCCTTGCCTTGCAATACCTCTATGGCCTCACGAATCTCGTTAGCATTTCCGACTTCGCAACCCAACGGTTGATTCATGTCGCTTATAACAGCAATGGTTCGTCGGTTTAAATTCTTTCCGATTTCCACCATATAAGCGGCCAATTGTTTTGCACCGTCCAACGTTTTCATGAAAGCCCCGGAACCTGTCTTCACGTCGAGCACAATGGCATCCGCGCCAGAAGCGATTTTCTTGCTCATCACAGAACTCGCAATCAACGGTATGGAGTCTACTGTTGCCGTAACATCACGAAGACCATACAACTTCTTGTCAGCCGGTGTAAGATTTCCGCTTTGCCCGGCAATGGCCATTTTCAAACGATTCACATTACCGATAAACTCTTCCTCTGACAACTCGGTCCGGAAACCGTCAATTGCCTCCAACTTATCAATTGTCCCGCCGGTATGGCCAAGTCCGCGTCCTGACATTTTCGCAACGGGAACACCCGCGGCTGCGACCAACGGGCCGACGATTAAGGTTGTTTTGTCCCCGACGCCTCCAGTCGAATGCTTATCTACTTTGATCCCATGAATCGGGCTCAAATCAATCGTATCTCCTGACTTGGCCATGGCCAACGTCAAATCCGCAATTTCCCGACCATTCATATCTTGAAAGAAAATCGCCATCGCCATTGCCGACATTTGATAATCCGGGATGCTTCCATCTGTATAGCCCTCAACCATCCAGCGAATTTCTCCTGCAGTCAGAGAATGACCGTCTCGCTTCTTCTCAATTAAATCAACCATTCTCATGGCGATCACCCTTTGAAACCGGCTACGATTTCTTTAACAAGCTTAATGAATTTTGGTTTCGTTCGATCAGCCGTGGCGACGACTTGTTCGTGGGTGAGCGGCTCCAATTCTTCAGCAATCGCCATATCTGTCACACAGGAAATGCCAAGCACCTTTACTCCTGCATGATTCGCAACAATAACTTCGGGGACCGTTGACATCCCAACCGCATCAGCGCCCAATGTTCGAAGCATTTTCAACTCTGCCGGCGTCATGAACGAAGGTCCCGAAATGCCCGCATAAACCCCTTTTTGCACATCGATTTCAAGGTGGTCCGCGATTTTTTCAGTCCCTCTAATCAATTCAGGGTTGTACGCCCGGCTCATGTCTGGAAACCTTGGACCAGAGGTCTCGTCATTAGGGCCAATCAACGGATTTGTTCCGGTCATGTTCAGGTGATCCTCAATAATCATCAGGTCACCGGCCTGAAACCCGGCATTGATTCCGCCGCATGCGTTGGTGACAACAAGCTTCTCTATACCTATGCCATGCATAACGCGAACCGGGAAAGTAACCTCTTGCATTGAATACCCTTCATAGAAATGAAAACGTCCCTGCATTGCGACAACAGGAATCCCGTTAAGGCGACCTATCACAAGTTGGCCCGCATGCCCGGCCACTGTCGAAACTGGAAAATGAGGGATGTCTTCATATTTGATCTTGACAGCCCCTTCAATCTCATCGGCCAAGTCCCCAAGTCCTGATCCTAGAATCAAACCAACTTCAGGCTTGACGTCCACCTGTTTTTCAATACTCTGTACAGCTTCTTTCATCTTACTAACGATCTGTTCCATCCTCATCTTCCCCCAGTTCACTCAATATCATCTTCACCAGTTCCAAGAAATCTTCACGAATGTTTTCTGTCGTTTCGATGACCTCATCGTGACTTAAAGGTACATCCAATATACCAGCCGCCGCATTGGCCACACAAGAAATACCAAGTACTTCAATGCCGGCATGTCGAGCTGCTATAACTTCTGGAACCGTAGACATCCCCACAGCATCCGCGCCAAGTGTGCGCATCATGCGAATTTCAGCGGGAGTTTCATACGACGGTCCTGCCGTTGCCAGATAAACCCCTTCTTGCAGGCTAAGATTAATTTTTCGAGCCGCTTTCCGAGCTTTATCCAATAAACGCTCCGAATAACCCTCCGACATATCAGGAAAACGCACCCCGATTTCCTCATCGTTTGGCCCAATCAACGGATTGGCATGTAACCAGTTGATATGATCTTTGATTAACATTAAGTCTCCCGGCTTAAACGTCTTATTCACACCACCCGAAGCATTCGTTACGATCAGCTTCTCGACCCCGAGTGCCTTCATTACCCGAATCGGAAAGGTGACCTCTTGCATTGAATACCCTTCATAAAAATGAAAACGTCCTTGCATTGCGGCTACCGGGAGGCCTTTAAGTTTACCGAAAACAAACTGTCCTTTATGCCCGGCCACCGTGGAGACAGGGAACCCGGGAATGTCCTGATAAGCAACAGCTACCGGCTCTTCAATTTCGTCAGCTAATACCCCGAGCCCGGAACCAAGAATCAATCCGACTGTAGGCACATCGGCAATTTTACTATGTAAAACTGCGGCTGCATCTTGTACATTTTTTCGATCTGTCATTTTCTCACATCCTTAAGAAAGCTTTCTCCATATTTCGGCGCTTTGACCCCGAAATTATCAGCGACTGTGGCGCCAAGATCAGAAAATGTATTCCGTACGCCAAGACTCTTGGCTTGTTCAATTCCCCGATGGTAAACAAGAAGCGGCACAAGTTCACGGGTATGATCCGTACCATGATGGGTCGGGTCATTTCCATGGTCTGCGGTAATGATCAACAAATCATCCTCGTGGAGTTTTTCTAGAATTTCCGGAAGACGGCGATCATAGGCTTCCAGAGCGTCTCCATATCCCTGCGGATCCCTGCGATGTCCGTATTTCGAATCAAAATCAACCAGATTCAAGAACGCCAATCCGTTAAAATCCTTTCCCAGCGCCTCTACCAGCTTGTCTACTCCATCCATATTATCATTTGTCCTGATTCCTTCTGTTACGCCCGCGCCGTTGTAAATATCATTGATTTTCCCCAATGCGATCACATCATAATCGGCATCTTGTAATTCATTCATAACAGTTCTGTCGAACGGGCTGAGCGCATAATCATGACGGTGATCTGAACGGCGCTCGAAATTTCCCGGCTCCCCTTCAAAGGGGCGGGCGATGACACGCCCAATCTTATAAGGCTCATCCATGGTCATTTCCCTTGCCATCTCGCATATCTCATAAAGTTCCTCCAACGGAACAACATCTTCATGAGCCGCAATTTGCAAAACTGGATCAGCTGACGTATAGACGATAAGGGCACCCGTCTCCATATGTTCCTTGCCTAGCTCCTTGATGATTTCAGTCCCGGAAGCCGGCTTGTTTCCGATGACTTTCCGTCCTGTTTTTTCCTCAAGCTGTTGGATCAAATCGTCGGAAAAGCCATCTGGAAAGGTCTGAAAAGGTTTTTCGATGAACAGGCCCATGATCTCCCAATGCCCGGTCATTGTATCTTTTCCGTTTGAGGATTCCCGCATTTTTCCGAAATGCGCCTTCGGGTTGTCCACTTTCTGAATCCCTTTCAATTCACGAATGTTGCCCAACCCCAACTTTCTCATGTTCGGCATATGTAATCCATTTCGCGCTTCGGCTATATGGCCAAGTGTGTCCGCTCCTATGTCATGAAATCGTTCCGCGTCTTCTGATTCGCCGATTCCTACGGAATCCAGCACAATTAAAGCCACTCTTTTAAACCTTGACATTTCTTGTCTTCCTCCTCCTTAATAATGTCGTTCATATTTCCGACAACTACAGGACTCAGTTCTCATACGACCAACCCACAGTTTGTTCGAGAAGTTTATCTTTCCGGTCGGTCTAACATCGTCTACCCGACGAAGCATTGTTGAGTCCTCCTTTATAAGAATCTCGTTCATACCTACGACAATAAAAAACTAGGCTCGCGGATGATAAGCCTTATAAATATCTTTCAACCGAGCTTTCGTTACATGTGTATAAATTTGCGTCGTCGAAATATCCGCATGACCGAGCATTTCCTGTACAGCCCGTAAATCGGCCCCGTTTTCAAGCAAATGGGTCGCAAACGAATGCCTTAAGGTGTGCGGCGTCAATTCTTTCCTCACATTAGCGTCACGGGCAAGCCCCTTCAGGATCTTCCAGAACCCTTGCCTGGACAACCGTCCTCCATGGTGGTTCAGGAATAACGCATCACTTTGCTTCCGTTTCAATAATTCGCCGCGACCCCTGTCTAAGTAACGCTCAAGCGATTCGGCTGCCATTTTGCCAAGGGGGATAATCCGTTCCTTATCCCCTTTTCCGATACAACGCACAAACCCCATCGTTAGATGAGCATCTGAAACATCCAATCGGACCAATTCAGAAACCCGAATGCCTGTTGCATATAAGACTTCAAGCATAGCTTGATCCCGGAGGCCGAAGGAAGTTCCTTTCTTCGGCGCTTCCAAGAGGGCTTCCACTTCCTGCACGGACAAAACCTTCGGAAGTTTTTGTTCTTTCTTCGGGGTTTCAATATGTACTGACGGATCCTGTGCCGCTATTCTTTCTCGAAGCATGAATTGATGGAAGGAACGTACCGAAGCGATGTGCCTGGCCAATGTCGACGAGGCTCGTCCCTGATCACGCAGTGTCATTAAGTAATGGACAATGTGAGTACGCGTAATATCATCCGGAGATTTTACGTTTTCTTTTTCTTTTAGAAAACTCACGTATCCTTGTAAATCCCGCCTATAAGCGGCTATTGTGTTGCCTGACAATCCCCGTTCGACGATCAAATAGTGCAGAAAGTCTTTGACGTCATCCTCCATGGAATGTCCTCTCCTCACGGCCTATTCGCCGATTTTATAAAACCATTTCAACCGGTTCCACCAATCGAAAGATGGCTTACTCTCTTCTGCCTGGTAGACTTTTACCGCCCGGCCCTTTGGTTCGTCATACTTA
>DASTWO010000077.1:0-62101 GCA_035776675.1 Caryophanales bacterium | reverse complement strand
ATCTGATTGTATTTGGAGTAGGTTCCGTTAGCTGTCTGAACAAGGTTGATCTTCTTGCCGTTTTGGGAGAATAACATATCCATTTTCATTTTCACGCTTTGCGGATGATAACTCTTCTTGTCGATCACGAAAGTGGGTTTCTGGAATAGGAACATATATTCCGTTTGTGGTATAATTGGTTCGGAAGAAAAAACCGGTAGGTTTTTAAGAGTGTGCGTGAGATAATGGAGATAGATTAAAAGAGCGGGGGATTCTTATGTCTTTACGGTTCATGCTGGGACGAGCCGGCAGTGGCAAAACAAGCCGTTTTCTTGAAGAAGTTCGTGAGGAATTGAGGGAGTGTCCGGACGGCTCACCTCTGGTCTTAGTCGTTCCCGACCAGATGACGTTCGAGACGGAATATCGGTTGGCGACGGAAAGCAGCCTTGGCGGGATGACCCGTGCCCAGGTGTTCAGCTTTGGACGATTGGCATTGAACGTGCTACAGCAGGTTGGCGGAGTAACCCGAGGGCGGATTGACAGTATCGGGATCAACATGATGCTGCGGAATATTGTTGAGCGGCGCAAAGCGGAATTGAAAGTCTTTCAACGGGCTTCGGATCAGCAAGGGTTCTATGAATTGCTTGAAGAAATGCTTACCGAATTGAAGCGGTATCGGTTTTCCCCTGAGGATCTTGAGGAAACTTTAGCTTTTGTAAGGAAAGCGCCTGATGGCCGAAAGTCGGAGGTTTTGGCAGACAAACTGCATGATCTCGGGTTGATTTTCGCGGATATGGAAGCCGCGCTTGCCGGAAAATACATAGATTCCGAAGATTCCATGCGGTTGTTGGCGGAAAAGATTCCACTGGCGCCCGGTTTAAGGAACGCGGAAGTGTGGGTGGATGGTTTTTATTCGTTTACACCACAGGAAATGGCGGTGCTTGAGGCTTTAATGAAGCATTGTCGACGGGTGACGGTCGGATTGACCTTGGATCGTATTTATGAGAAGGATTTGCCTGATGAAACAGCGTTGTTTCGGCCGACTGCAGCTACTTACCAGAAGTTGTGCGGGATCGCCAAAGAGGCAGGGATTGATGTTGAGAAATCGCTTGTTCTCAGAGGTGGGAATCGGTTTAGTGGTGGTGACTTGGCTCATTTGGAGGCGAATTTTGAAAAAAGACCGCCAGAGCCTTTTCATCATCCGGAAAAGGTTGCCGTTTCACAAGCTTTGAATCGTCGAAGCGAAGTGGAAGGCGCCGCTCGGGAAATCCTTAGGCTCGTTAGGGAGGAAGGTTTGAGATTTCGTGATGTAGCTGTGCTTGTTCGTGATATGGGAACCTACCACGATTTGATGGGAACCCTTTTCGAAGATCACGGAATCCCAATTTTCCTGGATCAAAAGAGGACGATGCTACATCATCCACTGATGGAGTTCATTCGTTCAAGTCTTGATGTAATCGAGCACAATTGGAGGTACGAAGCGGTGTTCCGCTGCGTGAAAACCGACTTGTTGTTCCCGCCGGAGGCAGGGAATGTTGAACGGTTGCGTGAAGATATGGATGAGTTGGAGAACTATGTGCTTGCCCACGGTATTCACGGAGGGCGCTGGACTGACGGGAAGCCATGGCGATACAGGCGATATCGCGGACTGGAAGATGCAGAAGGCGTTCAGACAGACGAGGAAAAAAGAAAAGAAGTCCGATTCAATGAATTGCGGGGAATGATTGTGACGCCGCTTTCCCGGTTGGCGCGAGATATAAAAGGCGCGAAAACGGCACGGGAGCGTTGTGGGGCGCTGTATCTGTATTTGGAGGCACTGGAGGTGCCGCAAAAGGTTGAGAAGTGGCGGAATCGGGCTGAGGAAGAAGGGCGATTGGCTGAAGCCCGTGAACATGATCAAGTGTGGACAGCTGTAATCGGGCTTTTGGACCAAATGGTTGAGATGATCGGAGACAAAGCGGTGGAGTCGGATGTTTTTGTGAAAATGATTGAAACCGGACTCGATAGTATGAAGTTTTCGCTTGTTCCGCCTGCGATGGATCAAGTTCTTGTCGGCAGCCTTGATCGAACCCGTTCCGTTGATGTGAAAAGCGTATTGATCCTGGGTGCTAATGATGGGGTGCTTCCCGCAAAACCGAAAGAAGACGGCATGCTTTCCGAAGAAGAAAGGGAGTTACTGGAGGCAAGAGGAATCGAACTTGCTCCAGGAAGCCGACAGCGGTTATTGGAAGAAGAGTTGTTGATGTACTTGGCCCTTGCAGGAGCGAAAGAACGGCTGTGGATCAGCTATCCGTTGGCTGATGAGGAAGGGAAGGCCTTGCAGCCCTCATTGTTGATCAGCCGATTGAAGGCCATTTTCCCGGATTTACAGGAAAGGTTGATTTCATCCGAACCTGAGGAAGTCACCGGTGAAGAAGCGCTTGAATATATATCCGGCCCGCAACGTGGACTTGTATATGCACTCGGACAAATCCGCCAGTGGCGAAAAGGTTATCCAATTACACCGGTTTGGTGGGATGTGTACAACTGGCTGGCTGAAAGGCCGGAATGGCAAGTTGACGGCCGGAGGCTTTTTGCGGGCTTATTTTATAAAAATAAAGAACGGCGTCTCAGTCCACAAACCTCGAGGAATTTGTATGGAGATAAGATTCAGGCCAGTGTTTCACGGATGGAACGGTTCAGCTCATGTCCTTTCCAGCAGTTTGCTTCTCATGGGCTTCGATTGAAGGAACGGGAGACCTTCCGGTTGGAAGCGCCGGATATCGGGCAGCTTTTTCATTCGGCTTTGAGTTTAATGGCGGATCATGTCAGGAACACGAGGAAGAATTGGGGTGAATTGAGTGATGCCGAATGTGAACGGCTGGCTGGCCAATTCGTTGACGGGTTGATCCCCAAGTTACAGCGGGAAATCCTGTTAAGTTCGAATCGCCATCATTACATCGCCCGAAAGTTGAAAAGCATTGTCTCCCGAACGGCGACTGTGCTTCGTGATCATGCCAAGGCAAGCGGGTTTTCGCCGGTTGGCCTGGAATTGCCGTTTGGACCGAAAGAGCAAATACCACCCATTCAATTTGAACTTGCAAACGGCACGAAAATGGAACTTGTCGGGAGGATTGACCGTATTGATGCCGCGGAAAGTAGCAATGGCTTGTTGCTGCGAGTCATTGACTATAAATCAAGCGCTACGTCACTGGGATTGACGGAAGTGTACTTTGGGCTCGCGCTGCAAATGCTGACCTATCTGGATGTGGTTTTGACCCACGCCGCTCAGTGGCTGGGCCGTGAAGCTTCACCCGCCGGCGTCCTTTATTTTCATGTGCATAATCCAATGCTGCAGGAATCACAAGCGTTAACACTCGAGGCCATTGAAGAAAAGCTATTTAAGGAATTCAAAATGAAGGGTCTTGTGTTGGCAGAAGAGGAAGCAGTGCGGTTAATGGACGGAACGTTTGAGAAGGGGCATTCCAATATTGTTCCAGCAGGATTGAAGAAGAATGGGGAGTTTTACAGCAATTCCTCGGTTGCAGCGCCAGAACAATTCTCCGACATTCGCAAATATGTCCGTCGTGTGATTCAGAACATCGGTACGAATCTGACTGACGGCATGATTGATATTTCACCTTATCGGTTAAAAGACAGAACGCCTTGTACGTTTTGTTCGTACCGGCCCGTATGCCAGTTTGATCCAACTATGGAGACGAATGATTACCGCTGGCTTCGTAAAGAAAAAGATGACGTGATGTTGAAAAAGATGCTTGAGGGGAGGGACGACGATGAAACAAGTGAAGCCTAAACCTGAAGGGGTTTTCTGGAGCGACGAGCAATGGGAAGCCATTGCCGCCCGCGGACAGAACATGCTTGTGGCAGCTGCTGCTGGTTCCGGGAAAACCGCGGTGCTCGTGGAGCGGATTATTCGAAAAATCACCGAAGACGAGATCGATGTTGACCGATTGCTGGTGGCAACGTTCACGAATGCGGCTGCCGCTGAGATGAAGGCGCGGATTGGCAAGGAGTTGGAGAAGGCGCTTGTTGAGGATCCGTCTTCCCTGCATTTGCGAAGACAGATTTCTTTGTTGAATCGCGCTCAGATTTCAACGATTCACTCATTTTGCATGAACGTTTTGCGCCGTTATTATTACAAAATTGGAATCGATCCGGCTTTTCGTGTTGTTGATGAAACAGAAGCGGAATTGATGCGGGAAGAAGTGATCGGAGAGTTATTCGAGGAGGAATACGGCAAGGAGAATAACGAGGCTTTCTACGAACTTGTGGACCGGTACAGTGGCGATCGTAGCGATGTCGCGCTTCAGATGCTTGTTGAAAAGTTATATGATTTTTCGAGGAGCCATCCGGATCCCGATCAATGGTTGGATGACATGGCTTACCGGTATCGTGTTCCTGAATATGTCGGGATTGATGATTTGTCATGGGCACGAGGATTGCTTGAGAATGTTGAAATGCAGCTGGAAGGACTCAAGGATGTGCTCGGGCAGGCGGATCAACTCACTTACCAGCCCGGTGGCCCTGCGCCGTATCAGACGAATTTCTCCGAAGATCAGTTGATCCTGGATGGATTGCTTTCCGCTTGTCGTGATTCGTGGAGTGCCCTTTACGAAGTTTTTCAGTCCGTGAAATTCGGAAAGTTGAAGCCGGTTCGCGGTGATGAATACGATGATGAGATGAAGGAACAAGCAAAGCAGTTGCGTGATAAGGTGAAGAAACAAGTCGAGAAAATCGGGAATGAGTTATTTAAGCACAGTCCGGAGCGTTATCTGGATGATTTACGGGCAATGGCCCCTCATGTTGAAACCCTTTCGGGATTGGTGAAAGCTTTCGATCGCCGGTATAAGAAAGCGAAATTGGAAAAGGGCCTTATTGATTTTGATGATTCTCAACACTACTGTCTTGAGGTGTTAGCGGATCTCGATTTAGATAGCGGTGAAAGGCATCCATCCGATGCGGCCATTGATTACCGAGAACAATTTAATGAGGTTCTCGTTGATGAGTATCAAGATACGAACTTCGTTCAGGAAGCTATTCTCAGTTTCATTACAACAGGGGATAATTTGTTCATGGTCGGTGACGTGAAACAGAGTGTTTATCGTTTCCGGCAGGCGGAACCGGGCCTTTTTCTGGCAAAGTATAAAGCATTTCAAAAAGACGGCAACGGTGATGGACTGCGCATTGATCTTGCGAAGAATTTCCGTAGCCGTGCGGAAGTGCTTGACGGAACCAATTTTCTGTTTCGACAAATTATGAATGAAAGAATCGGAGAAATTGACTACGATGAGGATGCAGAGCTGAGACTTGGTTTTGGGGAATATCCCGAGGCCTCCTCGAGTGCGCCGGAAATACTGCTAATTGATCGAGAAGAGGACAAAGAAGAGGAATCCGCAACGGCGGATTTGAAGAAAGAACAGTTAGAGGCGCGGTTGATCGCGGAACGGATCCAGTCTTTGATTTCAAGTCAGTATGCGGTATATGACAAAGACACAGGTGAAATGCGTTCTGTCCAATACCGGGATATCGCCATTTTGCTTCGGTCCGCTTATAGTTCGGCGCCGATTATGTTGGAAGAATTCAAGCAGCGCGGCATTCCCGCTTACGCAGAATTATCCACCGGTTATTTCGAAGCTGTTGAGGTTGAAGTCATGATGTCTCTTCTGCAAATTGTCGACAACCCTCATCAGGACATTCCGCTTGCGGGTGTGTTACGGTCACCCATCGTAGGGCTGTCCGGAGAAGAATTGGCGCAGATTCGTATTGCGAAGCGGAAAAGTGACTATTATGAAGCGATGCGCACCTATATTCAACAAGAAACCGACGAGTTGGCACGAAAGGTAGAGGCTTTCTTTGCAAAACTGCAATCTTGGCGGACAAGGGCCCGTCGCGGTTCGTTGTCCGATTTGATCTGGCAGATTTTTCGCGAGACCGGCTACTATGATTTTGTTGGAGGAATGCCGGGTGGTCGACAACGGCAGGCCAATCTGCGTGCCTTATATGATCGCGCCCGCCAGTACGAGAGTACCTCTTTTCGCGGATTGTTCAGGTTTTTGCGATTCGTTGAACGGATGCGTGATCGCGGAAGTGACTTCGGGGCGGCCCGAGCGCTTGGCGAGCAAGAAGATGTCGTACGTGTGATGACGATTCATAAGAGTAAAGGTCTGGAGTACCCGGTCGTATTTATCGGCGGGCTGAACAAAAAATTTAATTTCAGCGATTCCCGCGGAGCTTATATGCTGGATAAAGAACTCGGGTTCGGGACGAAATACATTGATCCGAAGCTGCGCATTAGTTATCCGACTTTGTCCATGATGGCGATGAGACGGAAATCGGAGATGGAAATGCGAGCCGAAGAAATGCGGGTTTTGTATGTAGCGTTAACACGTGCACGGGAGAAGTTATATCTTGTCGGGACGGTGAAAGACGCTGAGAAAACCATAACCCAATGGGCACAGCAAGCGATTCATCAAGGCTGGTCACTTCCCGACTATGCACGGGCAACCGCGAAGGGCTATATCGATTGGATAGGGCCCGCATTGTTACGGCATCGTGATTCAGGGCCGTTAAGAGAAATGATTGGATTGGAAGCCCCGGCTAATAAGATGGCTAACGACGTTTCGACTTGGGGAATGTCAGTGATCAGGGCGGATGAACTCGATGAGACCGAAATGGAGCCGCAAGAGGGCAGGGAAGACATAGAAAATGCTTTAAAAGAATTTCGTCCAGTGCCAATCGAAAGCGATGAAAAAGAGAAGGTTCATGAACGACTTGCCTGGACATATGGGCGGTTGGAAGCTACTACCCATATGTCGAAACAGACAGTTTCAGAGATTAAACGCCAGCGTGAAAGCTTAACGAATACCGAGGGAACCGACACGAGCTACATTCGCAAATTCCGCTCTCCGATTGCCGAAAGGCCGCGCTTCTTACAGGAGAAGAAATTAACATCGGCAGAACGTGGAACGGCTATGCATACAGTGATGCAACATGTCGATTTGGTTGGGCCGATGTCAGATGCCAAATTACAGGACACCGTCGATCGTTTGGTGGTCAACGAAATGATGACTGAAGAAGAAGCAGAGGTTGTCGATCTCAAACCCCTATTCCACTTTTTTCAGTCTGAACTTGGAAGAAGAATGTTGGCAGCTCCACGGGTTGAGCGTGAAGTTCCGTTCAGCCTGGCGATTTCGGCAGATCAAGCTTATCCGGATTGGCCGGAAATGGATGAAACTGTACTTGTGCAAGGTGTTATTGATTGTTTGATAGAAGATGAAGAAGGTCTCGTTCTCTTAGATTATAAAACAGATGGGATTCATGGGCGCTTTGTAAACGGATTTGAAGGAGCAAAGCCGGTATTGGCTGATCGTTATCGATTACAGCTCGATATGTATGCCCGGGCAGTTGAACAGATTTGGAAGAAACCATTGAAGGAAAAATACCTGTACTTTTTTGACGGTGGTCATTTGCTTTCAATGTGACAGCGATCGCCTTCAATCATCATTAAAGGGATGATAGGGATGGAAAAATGGAAAACTACGCGTTCGGAGTATCTTTTTAAGACGCCATTTGGCAACCTGAGGCAAGATAGCTGTGAGCTGCCGGATGGTAAACTAATTGACCGTTATTATGTCAATGAATATTCGGATTGGGTCAACGCCGTGGTCATCACACGGGACCGGCAAATTGTCCTTGTAAAGCAATATCGACATGCAGCGGAAGACTTTTTTCTGGAGGTGCCAGCCGGGAAAATTGAAGAAGATGAAACTCATGAAGCAGGAATCCTTCGGGAAGTCAGGGAAGAAACCGGTTATGTTTCTGATAAAGAACCTGTCTTGTTAGGTGAATTTTTCGTTAATCCGGCTACGCAGAATAATAAGGTCAGAACCTATCTTTTGTTGGACGCCTATCAAGCGTTTGAACAAGACTTGGATGAGACGGAAGAGATTGCTGTTCATTGTTTGCCTTTTGATGAAATGGAAGAGCGGATTCAACAAGGGGAAATCAATCAACTTTTTACAGTCAATGCCTATCATTTGGCTCAAAATTATTTAACTAAGAAGCAAGAATTATAAAACATAGGATGATCAGAATGGACACTCTTTCATTAAAAAACGGAGACAAAATTCTTTTTCGGCCATATGAGGCAGCGGATTTTACCACGATTCAGCAGTTGAATGAAAATGAAGGTTGGCTCAATCTTGTTGAGAATGGCCAAGAGACGAAAATGGCCTGGTCCCATTCTAATATTGCCTTCGTTGTGGTCGTTGAGGATCAAATTATCGGCTATGTCCGAGGGCTCACCGATCAACATATCACTTTGTTTATTTGTGAAATTCTGATTCAAGAAGAATATCGTGGATGTGGAGTTGGAAGTGAACTTCTAAGGTATGTCCATAGCCAGTATCCAGGGACACGTATGGAAATGCTCGCTTCCAGCAGTTCGCAAAGTTTCTATGAAGAGAAAAAGTTCAGGGCCTTTTACGGATTTCGGAAGACGTTCGAGGAATAAAAAAGTTTGGGGAAAGGGGAGACATCATCATGCGCATTTTTCACACTGCCGACTGGCATCTGGGCAAATTGGTTCAAGGCGTGTATATGACAGAGGATCAACGTTATGTGCTTGAACAATTCATTGAAGCGGTGCGTACGGAACAGCCGGACGTGGTGATCATTGCGGGAGATCTTTATGACCGCGCTGTGCCGCCAACCGAGGCGGTTGATCTTCTCAATGAGACGCTGGAATCCCTTGTTTTGAAGCTGAAAACACCGGTACTGGCTGTTGCGGGCAATCATGACAGTCCGGGGCGGCTTGATTTCGGCAGCCGCATTATGCGAGAGAATGGTTTACATATTGTCGGGCAATGGAAACCGGATCTGGAACCGGTGAAATACAGCGACTCGCATGGAGAAGTTCATTTTCATCTTATTCCGTATGCGGAGCCCGGGAAAATCCGCCATGTGTTCGGGGATGAGGCAATCAAGACTCATGATGATGCGATGGAAGCGACGATTCGTTCCATAAAAGAAAAAATGGATTCCGGAGCGCGCCATGTATTGATTGGCCATGCTTTTGTCACTCCAAAAGGAGAGGAGAGAGACAACACAAGTGATTCTGAACGTCCTTTGTCCATCGGAGGTGCCGAGCATGTCGACCATCGTTTCTTTGAACCGTTTCATTACACAGCGCTGGGGCACCTTCATCAAGCGCACCATGTCGGCGATGAGCGAATTCGTTACGCCGGTTCACCTTTGAAATACTCCATATCCGAAGAGCGGCATCAGAAAGGTTTCAAGATTGTCGAACTCGGCGCGGAAGGAGAAATCACTGTTGAAAAACGCCTTCTGACTCCACAGCGTGATCTGCGAACTGTGGAAGGCACCATTTCCGAAATCGAAACGCACCAGCTGAATGACGATTATGTTTTCGTCCGATTGCTTGATGAGGCACCCGTTCTGGCTCCTATGGAGAAAGTCCGCGCCGTCTATCCCAACGCTATGCATGTGGAACGGAATGTGGCTCCTCTTTTACCTGATCAGGAAGGGGTCCAACAAGCGGAGCGAAAAAAAATGAACACAACAGAGCTTTTCAAGGCATTCTACAAAGAAGTCAAGGGCCATGAACCTTCAGATGAATCAGAACAGCTTTTCGCGGAAGTCCTGGAAGAAATGCGGGCGGCGGAGGGAGAACGCATATGAAACCTTTGAAGATCACCATGACGGCCTTCGGACCTTATAAAAATCAAGAAGCCATTGATTTCAGTGAATTGGATGAACATCGGCTATTCGTCATTTCCGGGAACACCGGCGCGGGCAAGACGACTATATTTGATGCGATTTGTTTCGCGCTTTATGGAGAAGCGAGCGGGGAAGAACGCAATGATACGCAGCTTTTGCGGAGCCACTTTGCTGCCGATGAAACGCAAACCTCTGTTGAGCTGGATTTTGAGCTGCATGGCCGTACTTATCGGGTATTTCGGCAGCTTGCCCATGTCAAGGACGGCAATAAAACAGCTACGGGTGCCGCATACGAACTCTATGAAACAACCAGCGGTGAAGCAGTTCCGTGTGTTGACCGATTCAACGTGACAGATATTAATCATAAGATCGAACAGATTCTCGGGCTTTCAAAAGATCAATTCAGCCAAATTGTGATGCTTCCGCAAGGTGAATTTCGTAAATTGCTGACATCGGAAACGGAGAATAAGGAAGACATCCTGCGCCGTATTTTCAAGACCGGCCTGTACAGAGGCCTTGCCGAACGATTGAAAGACAAGCGGAAAGAAGCCGCCCAACGCTATGAACAACGGGCTCGCGAACGTGATTTTCATATCCAGAATATCAAAGCGGTCTTGCCGGAAAGGGATGAAGCTTCGCTTTTTCAAATCCTGTCGCAGGAACACTACAATACCATCCAGATTGCTGAGGCTCTTGAAGAAGAAGCCGCTCATTACGCTAACGAAACCGAACAAAACAAGAAGAAACAAGCGGAGTCGGCTAAAGCCTATCAGGAAAAAATAGCCGCTTACCACCGGGCCGGCGCGCTGAATGAAAAGTTTCAGTCTCTTGATGATAAACGAGAGAGAAAGGCGAAGCTTGAGGCTGAAGTTCCGAAGATCAAAGAAAAGGAACGAAAGCTGGAAAGCGCTGAAAGAGCGAGCCATCTTGAAGTATATGAGCAGCACCAGAAAGAGATGAACCGAGAGGCGCGCGCGAAGAAACAGGAGATGGAGTCGTCTGCCGAGAAGAAAAGGCATACGGAGGAGAGTCTTGCTGTTGCTCAAACGGCGTATGAGAAAGAAGAAGCTGATCATGTGAAAAGGGAGAAAGTGAGCCTGGAGCTCAACCGGCTGAATGATTTTCTTCCGACTGTCCGCGACTTGGATGAAAAGAAGGCGAAGCTTACGAAGCTCGAAACTTCACAAACTCAACTCCAACAAGAGCTTCAACGTTTTGAAGCGGAACGGGGCACGGATAAACAACAAAAGCAACTTCTTGAAGAGAAGGTCAAGAGAGCGGAAGAAGCGGTAATGGAGTTGCCGAAAAAGCAGGAAAAGTTGATTGAACTAAGGGATCGCTGGAAAGTCCTTAACGATTTTATTGATGTTCAAAAAATGATTGCGGCCGGCGATAATGACATGAAAGTGAAATATCAAGAGTCTGAAACAGCCCAAAAAGCCTATGATCAAGCGGAACAACGATGGCTTGAAGGACAAGCCGGCCAGATCGCGGGCCATCTTCATGATGGAATGCCGTGTCCTGTTTGCGGAAGTACGCAACATCCGAAGAAGGCGCAAGGACATGAAAATTTGCCAGGTAAGACCGAGTTGGATCGCCTTAGGAAGGCAAAAGCGGAGAAAGAACAAGTCTACTTGCAGGCACAGGCGAATCGTGAGGCTCTTCATAAGCAATTGAGTGAAAAGGAAATCGATGTCCGCGAATACGGATTTCAAGGACAAGATTTCACTGGGCAGCTTGATCAACTGGAGAAACAAGGGAAAATATTGAAGAAAGAGACCGAGGCTCTCAAACAAAGTCAAGAAACGTTGAAGAAACTGAAACAAAACCACGTGACCTTGGAGAAAGAAATGGAAGGCAAGGCGGAAAAAGTTGATAAGCTGAAGAACGAGCTGCATGAAACAAGAACTGCATTTCAAACGCAAAAGGCTTTGTACGATCAGTCCCTTCAGCCGATTCCAGAAGAGTTGCGTTCTCTTGAACGGCTCGAGCAACGTTTACAGGAAATGCAAGGGGTGAAACAACGTTTGGAACAGCAATGGAAAGATGTTCAGGAGCGCCTGCAGCAAGCTAAGGAACGGGCGGCAACAGCGAAAGCGAATGTAGCCAACGCTGAAAAGCAACAGTTGGAGGCATCCGAAAAAGCCAAGAAAGCGCTTGGAGAATTTCAGGAAGCATTAAAGAGGGCAGGATTTGCCGATGAGGAAGCATACAAACAAGCGAAAATGGGCGAAACGTACCGTGCTGAGTTAAAGAAAACCATAGAAGTCTTTTACACAGATCGATCGAATCTGGCTTCGCAGATCCAGGAGCTCGAAAAAGAACTGGAAACTCGGTCACGGGTAGATTTAGAGACGCTGTCAGCGGAGGTCAAGAAGTTGGAAGCCGATTTGGAAGCCGCGAGAAAAGCGCTTCAGGAGTCGGAAACCTATCAAAAGGAATCTGTGAAACTGAGACAAAACATTACCATAGCCGCTGAAAAGGTGAAAGAAGAGGAAAAGGATTTGCAAATGGTCACCGATCTGTATGATGTGGTTCGTGGAGATAACGCCAGAAAGATTTCGTTTGAACGTTATTTGCAAATCGAATTTCTGGAACAAATCATTCAATCGGCTAATGAAAGGCTGAAGAGGCTTTCAAATGGACAATTCTATCTGATGCGCAGCGAGCGCCTTGAAAAACGCGGGAAGCAAAGCGGACTCGGCTTGGATGTTTATGACGCTTACACCGGACAAACCCGTGATGTGAAGTCATTGTCAGGCGGGGAGAAGTTCAATGCGTCTCTCTGCCTGGCGTTGGGAATGACTGATGTTATTCAGGCGTTTGAAGGAGGAATTTCGATTGAAACGATGTTCATTGATGAAGGGTTCGGCTCTCTTGACGAGGAATCCCTTAATAAAGCTATTGATACATTGATAGACTTACAAAAATCGGGGCGTATGGTTGGTGTCATTTCACACGTTCAGGAGCTGAAGAACGCCATTCCTGCGGTCCTCGACGTTCAGAAGACTAAAGAGGGACATAGTCGAACCCAGTTTCTGTTGAAATAATATTTTCTTGGATCATGAATCGCATTTATTTTACAACCGCCTTAATTTGGCGGTTTTTTCTTTAGGACAAAAACTTCAAAAACAGGCGGCCTACTCTGAAAGATTGTGGCGGTTGCCGTGACTTCGTTTTCCTTGTCTACATACCTTACATATATCAATGGCATGACCAAAATCATTTTGGAGAGGGGGAGAATTATGAGCGTTTTTGGGGAGTTGAAAAAGAAGTCGACCAATAACATGATTGATTTGCTGGTGGATGATATTTTTGAAAAACACCAAATTCAAAAAAAAGTTAGTAACTTGACCCCGGAGAAAAAGGAAAAAATCAGGGGTATCGTTTCAGAAATCCAACAACAGCTTGAAAAGATGTCAAAGTAACGGTAGTTAAGGCGGAATTGCGAGAAAACACGAAAGGAATGAAGATATTATGTATGGAAGTATTCGTCCGATTCGGTCCGAAAGGAAAAATTGTAAATGGTCGGCATTGGATGCAAACAGTAAGCATCCCATGGTATGGGAAGATGCCGAGGTTGTTCAGGGAGAAGAGGTAAAGTCGACTACCCATCAATATTCGGAGGAACAAATTATTGTTAAGGACTCGGCTGATGTTGAGATTCATACGACTGATACCCAGGCAGCTGTTGCCCTTCAAGCGGCCTTGCAGGTCGGAATTGCTTTGGCTATCAGTATTACAATTGGGGACAGTGAGAAGGCTGACAAGGTTGCTCAGGATCTACTTGCCAAAGTCCGAGTCAGCCAATCAAACCGTCAACAAACTTATATCGAGAATTCACGAGGAGTGAATATTACCACGACCGATACTGATCTGGCCGTTAATATTCAACTATTACTGCAAGTTCTTGTTGCCATTCTCGTCAAACTCGATATTCTATAAATATTTTTGTTTCTGGGCCTGGATGCAGGCCCTTTCTTATTTGTTTTCAGGATATTCAACAAAAAGGGCGGACGTGAATACAAAATGCGCCCTTATAAAGACATATCTCCGTTGTATTATTCTTCTGAACTATAGTCTCGCCTGATTTCTCCTATCTTTCGGTACAAATATAAATATATATAAGATTTCTGTTGACACCCCGAGTCCCCTAACTTATAATGAGAATCGTTATCAGTGATAATGATTATCAATGAGAATATGAAAATACATATACTTCAGGGGAGGAACATAACATGCGATTTATGTTAAAGCTGGCGGTGATCAGCTTTTTGGTCTTATTTTTCGTTCAGCCGGTGAGTGCGGCTGATGAAGATGATGGATCAAGCCAGCTTCTAACCATTACAGAACAAGCGGTTCATGAAGCCGAAGAAGGTGAGATTGCGGAAGTTAAGGAGAAGCTGGAAGCCTTTCATGAGAAATGGGAAGCGGTGGAAGGAGAGATTCGCGAAGAAGCGCCTGAAGCCTATGAAGCTATCGAAGCTGCGTACGCAAAGGCCAGTGCTTTAGTGAACAGCGGCGATCCGGAAGCAGCGGAAGTAGAAGAAGCCGTTGAGGCACTGGAAGAGGCAGTAGAGGGATATACTGCAGGAGCGGAAATGTCGAAGGACGGTGCTCCCGGCTCGAAGGTGTTGCTTGGCCTTTCAGGTGAACTTTTGGAAGCGAAGGAATTGATCAGCGAAGAGAACTGGGAAGAAGCGAAAGCGGAATACGGTGAGTTCCATGAAGGTTGGGAAGCGGTTGAAGGTTCCGTCCGTTCCGCCAACATGGATGCCTACGAGCAAATAGAGACCAACATGGGGCTGGTCAGCGCAGCTTTGAATGCTGAACCGCCGCAGGCGGAAGAAGCAAAAGAAAGCCTTGGGAAGCTCATTGCGTCGATTGAGGAATATGCGAATGGAGAAGCTGCCGGAGCGAAAGAAGGTGGCCAAGACATTGGAACCCTTCTTCATATATTAGATGAGACGCAGACGGCTATTGGGGCGGGAAACTCTGAAAAGGCAAAAAATGAAATGGCCGAATTCATAACCGTGTGGCCAAGAGTTGAAGGAATGGTGAAAACCCAGTCGTCCGAGGCATATACCGAAACGGAGAACAATATGACGAAGGCACTGAGCCTGTTGTCATCGAATCCAGCTAAGCTGGATCAGGCATCTGAAGTGATATCCGGAATGGAAAAGCAGCTGCAACCACTTGCAGGAGAAACAAACTATAGCTTTTGGGATGCCGCCATTATTTTATTGCGTGAAGGCCTTGAAATTATTTTGATTCTGGCCGCTTTGCTCAGCTTCTTGAACAAAACAAACAATTCGGATAAGCGCCCGTGGATTTGGGGCGGAGCCAGCGCAGGTGTTGTAGCCAGTGTGGCTTTGGCATTTATTTTAAGTTCGGCACTTACAGTCGCCGCGGCAGGTGAAGAACGTGAACTACTTGAAGGGATCACGGGTCTGATTGCTGTTGTCGTCATGTTTACCGTCGGCTCATGGCTTCATAACAAATCCAATCTAGCCTCGTGGAACAACTATATTAAGGATAAGGTCGGGACCGCTTTGGCGCGAGGCAGTCTATGGTCTCTTGCAGGAGTAGCCTTTCTGACGGTGGTTCGCGAAGGGGCAGAGACGATCATCTTTTACCTTGGAATGGCGGCCGACATTTCAACAAGTCAATTAACGCTGGGTATTGTTGTGGCGCTCGCCATATTGCTTGCATTGGCTTTTGCGATTATCAAATTCAGTATTAAGTTGCCGGTAAAATGGTTGTTCCTCGGTATTACCGTGTTAATTTATTACATCGCCTTTAAATTTACAGGTGAAAGTGTTCATGCGTTACAGGTTGTCAATGCTGTTCCGGCCCATCCGGCCGCCTGGCTGCCTTCGATTAGCTGGATTGGAATGTATCCGACATGGGAGACAACATCTACGCAGCTATTGTTGCTCATCCTGATTGCTGGCCAAACAGCACTTGTCCAGCGGCGTAAGGCTGTTGCCCGCCGAACTTCTGAGCAAGCTAATGAGAATGAAGCCTCCAAACAGGTTATCCAGAGTAATCGTTAACGTTTGAATGGCCTCCTCACTCGTTTAATCGGGTGGGGGGTTTTACTTTTTGAAAAGGATTTTCCTCATCAATCACGAAATGATTATGTATGTGATTTTGCAAAGGAGGTCTATTTCATGTCTATACAAGTATTGGTTGAGAAAAATATACCTTGTCAATTGAGGGACGGAACAACATTGCAGGCGGATGTATATCGACCGAATCAGGACGGGCGTTATCCGGTTTTGCTGACCCGGTTGCCATACAGTAAGGACTTGCCACGTTACTCTCAAACTCTTCTTGATCCAATAAAGGCTGCGGGGAAAGGTTATGTCGTGATTGTTCAGGATGTACGCGGCCGCTTTCGATCGGAAGGTGACTTTCGGTCATTTCCGTCCGAGGCTGACGACGGCTACGATGCTGTAGAATGGGCAGCCGCATTACCGTATTCATCCGGAGAGGTCGGCATGTACGGCCTTTCCTATTTTGGCTATACGCAATTAGCTGCGGCAGTGAAACAACCGCCTCATTTAAAGGCGATTTTTCCGGTTATGACGTTTAACGATATGAGAGACGGTGCTTCGTACCATGGAGGTGCACTGGAACTTGGTCTGACAGAAAGCTGGTCGCTCGGGAATATTGCGCCGGATCTGCTTCTCCGAAAACACGGGCATACGGCGGAACTAGCTAAAGCTATGCAAAAGTACGCCGGTTATGTGAACCAATTCGGTAACTGGTTTAATCATTCACCTGTAAAGGAATGGGAACCGCTTAAGGAGTTGGGCGTGGCAGATTTCTTCTTCGAACAAATTGAGCATCCTATTGACGACCAGGCTTATTGGGGGCAAACGAGTATTGCCGATAAGTTCGACCAGCTGGAGGTGCCGGCTTTCCATCTGGCGGGGTGGTATGATGTCTTTCTGGGACCGACCTTGAAGAATTACATAGAAATGAGAGATCAAACGAATCATCAACAAAAGTTAATCATAGGTCCCTGGGGACATGGTGCCTTCTCCGCAAATGTCGGGGAACGTTCCTTTGGCATTCACTCTTCTGCGGAATTCATTAATTTGCAGGAAGATTTGACTTCCTTGCAGCTTCGTTGGTTTGATCATTGGCTAAAAGGTGCTGAAACGAATATTACAAAAGAACCTGCTGTGAAATTGTTTGTGATGGGCATTAATCAGTGGCGGGATGAACACGAATGGCCGCTTGCCCGAACAAACTATGCCTGTTATTACTTTCATAGTGACGGCAAAGCAAACACCCGAGGAGGAACGGGTGGTTTAACAGTCAACAAACCGAAAGAGGAACAATCCGATGAATATGTTTATGATCCAGATCATCCCGTACCCACGAAAGGTGGGGGAACTCTGTACGCGGGTATCCTGACAATGGGGCCGCGTGATCAAGGTGAAATTGAAGACCGCGATGATGTTTTGGTGTATACATCAGAACCTCTTGAGGCTCCCCTGGAAGTAACAGGGCCGGTGAAAGTGAAATTATGGGCGGAGACAAATGCGGTTGATACTGATTTCACTGCAAAACTCGTGGATGTGTTGCCGGATGGAACCCCATATAATCTGACTGATGGGATTATAAGGGCAAAATATCGTAACGGATATGACCCGGAGCCGATTAAGCCGGATGAGGTCATGGAATACGAGATTGATATGTGGGCGACAAGCAACGTGTTTCTGCCGGGTCACCGGGTGAGAATCGAGATTTCTTCAAGCAGCTTTCCGCGCTTCGAGCCGAACCCCAACACTGGTAAAACCATGCTTGAGGATACCGAAACGAGGCAGGCCAGGCAAATCATCTATCATAATGAACAATATCCTTCCCATGTGATATTACCTATTATACCGACAAATTAAGGCCTTCAGGAAACATCACGGCATGGCCGTGATGTTTTATTTTCACCATAGTCTATAAATCTTAATCGTATACCCAAAAGTCTTAATCAGTATGTTATAGTTAGGGCATGTTTAAAGGAAATATTTGCAACAGAACCATTTTGTGTGTGGATTCGTCTTATAAAAAAGAGAGTCTATTTGTGGGTCTGGGGGGGCAGTAGAGTGAAGAAAAGATACATATTCATGGCATTTGCATTGTTTATTGCCGTTCTTAATTGGTCGGCAGCAGGCGTTTCAGCGGATGAAAAAGACCGTTTTGAAATCAGCATACAATCAGGATTAAACGGAAAAGTGCAGGCTGAGAAAGGCTTTTCCGTAACGATTACGATCACAAATAACGGGGATGATTTCACCGGGGATCTTGTGGTTACGATTCCACAAGATTATGACTCCGTTGCCAATCTTGTCATTCCGGTAGAGCTTGCGGGCGGTGCGACGAAAGATCTTTCTTTCCCCGTTTCCAGCTTGGATCGCGGATTCTTTCGAAACCATAGCCCCGGGGCGGACATGCAACAGATTCGATTGTTCGAAGGGGATTGGAAAGACGGCAACACAGTGGAGATTAATCCAAATTTGAAAATCAGTCCGAGTTTCTTCCCGCCTACGGATTTGGTCATCGGGGTTCTGAATCGAGATCCGGATGCCCTTAATTATTTTAAATTGATTGATTCTTCTGTAGTGATTGCGTTAGACGGTAAAGATTTACCTGAGAGCGCTGTCGGGTTTGAAGTGCTGGATACCCTTGTCATTAATGACTTCGCGGTTGCCAAATTGCCGAATGAGGTACAGGCGGCGATCAAAGAATGGGTTCGCCGAGGGGGGCAACTTGTTATTGGCGGCACCGCAGGGATGACACAGAAACTGGGAGCTCTTACTGAAATCCTTCCTTATGCTGTGGATGGCCAAACCTCTATTCATGAGCTTCCGGAAATCAGTAAAGCCGGTGGGACTCCGTTAAAATTAACAAAATTCCCTCTTATGATCGGACAGGTGAAGGACGGGGCTGACATTGCTTACAACAATGGAAAATGGCCGGTGGTTGTGACCAAAAATACCGGTACAGGAACCATCAGCCAGTATAACTTTGATTTAAGCAGCCCGGTTTTCTCCGAATGGAAGGGGATCGAACACTTTTGGAAAAATGAACTCGATCAACAGGTTTCTTCCGGACCGATAATGGTTAGCTCCAATTTCGTCAATCAACAGCTTAGAAGGCTGTCGAGCTACTTTGCCTCTGTAACGAAATTACCATTTACCGGTTTGCTGACTTTGCTGTTGCTTTACATCGTTATCCTTGTGCCGATCATTTATTTCTTATTGAAAAGGTTTGACAAACGAGAGTGGAGTTGGATTGCGGTTCCGGTCATTGCATTACTTTTCAGCATCGGGTTATTCGTATACGGAGCAAAAGACCGACTCGGTCCTATTAAAACCAACGCTGTTTCTATTATGTCTCTTGATGAAAGGGGAGTAGGCAGCGGACAGGGAACCGTCTCGTTGCTATCTCAAGGCTCCGGGGACTATACAATCGGAATCAAGAATAACACTCGTGTGTTTCCGATTCGGAACAACGGTCCGTTTGGCGGTTCGCTTTCAAGTATTCCAACCATCCATGCCAAGGCTGAAACGACCGAAGTTCAATTCAGGAATGTCGAGTTCTGGACACCGCGAAGTTTATCTGTTCAATTGCCTGTGAAAAAATACGGTGGATTTGAAACGGATCTTACTTACCAGGGAAGCAAATTAACGGGTGAAATCACTAATCGGTCCACCTATGATTATCAAAAGATTACGCTCTTTAGTGGGTCCAATGATTATTCGATCGGATCTTTAAAAGCGGGAGAATCGAAATCCATATCGTTAAATGTCGGAAAAGGAACGCTTTTTCAGGCGCCTTTACCCGGAATGATCATGTCAAAATATCGTCAAGCCTGGTCTTCGAATTTAACAGCTCAGGATCGAAAAGAGCGAAAAAGATCACATATGATAGAAGCGGCTGTCAGAAGCGGGCAATTCGACTTTGATTCAGCTATTTTGCTCGGATTCACGGACACCCCGATTTATGATGTGAAGGTAAACGGCGGGAAGACGGATCAAAGCAGTTTCAGCTTAGTGATGCAACCGATCTCGGTTCAAATCGGTCAAGGTGAACAGGTCCGTTTCGACACTGAAATTCGATCACCGAAACTGGTGGCGATCAATGGCCATATCCGGTTTAATCCGATTTTTGACGGGGCCGAATCATTTGGCGCTTCAAAAGGAACCTATGAATTAAGGTACCCGCTTCCTGATTCATTGAAGAATCATGATTTCACTCTGGAGTCGGTAACGGTTCAGCTTCAAACGCAGGACAGTATAGCTTTCCAAATTTATAACACGGAATCCGGCAAGTTTGAAAAACTTAAGGGACATGAGGTTTTCGAGTTCAATAAGCAACCGAATCAATATGTGGACAGTGGCGAGATAAAAATAAGAGTTATTGTCTCACAGAAACAAGGCTCCAGGCCAGATGAATCCATTCAAATTCCGGAGGTCAGGATCAAAGGAGTGACGAAAAATGATTGAAATAATGGGTCTTACGAAGCGATACGGTTCATTTACCGCTCTTAACCGTCTTGATCTATCCATCGAGAAAGGTTCGGTATTTGGGTTTGTCGGCCCGAATGGAGCCGGTAAGACAACCACTTTTTCCATATTGGCCACTCTTTTGTCGCCGACTGAAGGTACCGCTTATGTCAATGGATTCGATGTGACGAAGAAGCCGCAGCAAGTTCGTCGTCATATTGGCTACATGCCCGACTTCTTCGGTGTTTACGATCAATTCAAGGTCTATGAATATCTTGATTTTTACGCTGCGAGTTACGGAGTTCCGGTAAGGGAGCGGAAAGCTTTAATTCCGCAGATGCTTGAACTTGTCAATCTAACCGACAAAAGAAATGCCTATGTTGATTCCCTGTCACGGGGGATGAAACAACGATTGTGCTTGGCAAGATCGCTCATTCACGATCCAGAGGTCTTGATTCTTGATGAACCCGCTTCCGGGCTGGATCCAAGGGCACGAGTGGAAATGAGGGACATCTTGAAAGAACTGAAAAATATGGAGAAAACCATTCTGATTTCATCTCACATCTTGCCGGAGCTCGCGGAAATGTGTGATAAACTCGGAGTCATTGAGAACGGTGGATTGGTCGCGGAAGGAAATGTAGCGGAAATTCAAGGTCAATTAAGTGCTAATAAGGTATTGATGATCGCTGTGAAAGACAAAGTGAAAGAAGCGGCGGCTTTTCTTGAGAACCAGCCTTTTGTGCAGAATATTGAATCTGATGAAAGCCATGAGGGACTGCTGCGGCTTGCTTACGGCGGCAATGACCGGGATCAGGTGGCATTGTTGAAAAAAGCCGTTGACCAGGGATTGCCGATATTGAGTTTTTCGGAAAAAGAAAGCAATCTTGAAGATGTGTTTATGGAAATTACGAAGGGGGCGAATTAGATGAATCGCCTTTCAACATTGTTAATGAATCCGGTCATGGGAAAGGAAGTCAAACTGCGCTTCCGTTCTTTCAAAAGTTTTCTCGGGATCTTATTTTACCTGGTGGTCCTCGGAGCCGTAGCACTGGTTTATATTTATGTGACATCAAACGCGAGGTATGGATTTGGCGGTTTTCAGGCTAATGATAGCCGTATCTTATTTCTGATTCTGACAATGGCTCAGATGTTATTGATCGCTTTCATGTCACCGGGACTAACCGCAGGAGCGATTAGCGGAGAGAGAGAAAAGCAAACGCTCAATATCTTATTGACGACGCGGCAGCCTTCGACGGCGATTATTCTGAGCAAGTTGTTTTCATCGCTGGCTTATCTTGCGCTGATGATCGTTGCATCTTTGCCGTTATATGCGATTGTGTTTCTATATGGCGGGGTTTCTCCGAAAATGGTTTTGTCGACCTTCGGGATTTATTTACTGACGATCTTCACCTTCGGAAGTCTTGGTGTCATGTTTTCAACATTGATCCGGAAAACCATTGTCGCGATGATTACAACATACGGCGTAGCCTTATTTTTGACGGCTGGGGCGGCCTTTGTGTTTTTCTTTCTGCAAGCTTTCTTATTCGGTTACCAAGCGGGCGGGCAGTCGCAGCAACAAATTCACGTTTTTCCTTATATTATGTCGGCGATTGACCCCTTGATTGTTCTCTTTTCCTATATTCAGCCGGGTGTGGCTGAAGAACTTATGGATTCGACAAATGTCCAGATTCCTCTTTGGCAATCTTTCATTGCCTGTTACTTGATTATGGCGATTGCAGCCGTATCAATCGCAGTATGGCGTCTTCGTCCGCGAATGAAGTCCAAAATGGTGGAAAAGGTGGAGGCTGATGAATGATCAACGCTTGTTCTTCTCGTTCCTTAAGGTGATGAGACGGAAACTGTGGCTGGATCGTTCAGTATCCTTATTTTATATTGTAATGCTTGCTACAGCTTGTGCTGTTGCGGTCTGGGTCATGCTTGGCCGTATCATAGTTATTCTTCATATGGATATGAAGATTTGGGTGACTTGTGGGCTTGGCTTGCTTGTTTGGTTTGCGGTAGTTTTATTCAGGCGGCCTTCATGGAAGGAGGCTGCACAGGTTTATGACTCCTACGGGCTTGACGATCGAGTCGTTACGATGCTCGGTTTTCTGGATGAAGATTCAACCATGATCCGGCTTCAACGTGAAGATACGATTCAGGCAATGAAGAGAGCGCTTGCGAACGTAAAGGCACGGCGATTGCGTTGGTTTTATTGGAAAAGGGCTGTGCCGGCTGCGGTAGTGGCCGGTTTGGTAGGAATTGGTCTGGTTTATCCGAACGAAGTGATGGAGAAAGCCGGCCAGATGGAGAAAGAGAATCAAATCGTAACTGAAAAGAAGCAGGAAGTGAAACGATTTGTGAAGGAACAGAAGGATGAGGTGAAGCCGAAGGCGAAAGAAGAGCTGGAGGCATTGAAGGAAGAAGTTGCGAAGGCCAGGAAGGCCGAAGATGTTATGGATGAGATGCTGGAGGCTGAAGCGAAGCTGGCGGAGCTGCGGAAGCAAGCGGAGGCGAGCCGGGATCAGCTGCAACGAATGGAAGATTCGTTGGAAAGCGCGGGGTTGCGCAGCATGGCGAGCGCGTTGCGGCAGCGTGACGGGGCAGCGTTAGCTAAGGCTTTGGAAACGAAGCTGGACGGATTGAGTGAGGAAGAGAAGAAGCAGCTGATGGAGAAGCTGCGGGAGCTGGCCGGAGCGGGCGGTGCGGAGTCGCCGGACGCTTTGGAGAAGAAGCTGGCAGAGATGATGAAGAGCGCTGGCGGGCTGCAAGCGTTGGCTGACGCGCAGCGGAAGCTGCAAGGGATGGCGCGCGGGATGAATCGGAAGATGGCCGCGGCTGGATTGGCGAAGCCGGGGAGGCTGGCGTTCGGCGGCGGAGGCAGTTCGCT
Source organism: Caryophanales bacterium (assembly GCA_035776675.1). Lineage (GTDB taxonomy): Bacteria > Bacillota > Bacilli > Bacillales > DASSOY01 > DASSOY01. Next base: position 38,977 of record DASTWO010000077.1, on the reverse strand, counting down.
GCCGGGGGGCAGCGGACAGCCGGGCGCGGGCGGAAGCGGCAAAGGCGGAGCCGGAGCGAAGAGCGGAAGCGGGAAGAAAGGCGCCGGAGGCGGAGGAAAAGGAGGATCCGGTAGCGGGAAAGGAAGCGGAAACGGTTCTGGTGGCGGAAGTGGGACCGGAGGGTCAGGTTCCGGTGCTGCGCCGGGGAACGGAGCCGGGTTTGGTGTTGGCAGCCGGGAGCTGTTGACCGTGCCTAAGAAGCTTGATGGTCAGGAGAATAGAGAAGTTGATACCGGTGAACTTGGTGATGGGAAGAGCACGAAGCAGACGGCTCCTCAATCACCTGTTTTGCCAGGACAGGTTCGGCCTTATGAGAAGGTTTATGGTGAGTATCAATCCTCTTACCGTCAAAGCACGGAAAGGATGGATCTTCCCGGTCATTTGCAATCGGTTGTGAAGAACTATTTCTCCGATCTGAAGCCGAACCCATAATTGCCTTCGGAAATCGGAGGGGATCGTGTAGACAGGCTTTGTGTATCGGTGTTTTTTATCAATAACCACATTCAGAAGAACTTCCAGAACGGGGTGAAACGATGGAGAATCAAATCGCCGAAGCGGCGGAGAAAATTCAGGGTGTCCGGGAGGAAATCGGACGGTTTATTGTTGGGCAAGAAGATGTTGTTGAACAGGTGTTGTGGTCCATGTTTGCAGGAGGCCACGCCTTGTTAGAGGGATTGCCCGGACTTGGGAAAACAATGCTCGTTCGCAAAATTTCAGAGGTGATGGAGCTCGGTTTTTCACGCATTCAATTCACTCCGGATTTAATGCCGAGTGACATTACAGGAACCAACATGATTCAACCCAATGAGTCAGGCGGACAATCCTTTGTCTTTCATGAGGGCCCGCTGTTTTCGAACATTGTGCTGGCCGATGAGATTAATCGTGCGACTCCCAAAACACAAAGCGCCTTGCTTGAGGCAATGGGGGAACAGACGGTCACCGTGATGGGGAAAATGCACAGGCTTTCCGCGCCGTTTTTCGTTTTGGCGACACAAAACCCAATTGAACTGGAAGGGACTTATCCGTTGCCGGAAGCGCAAATGGACCGATTTCTGTTAAAAATTGATGTCGAGTATCCGGATCGCGAGCAATTAAAGGAAATTGTCCTGAAAACGACAGGACGGGCGCCAGAACCATTGAAAAAAGTAGCTGACGGGGAATTTATTGTTCATATTCAGCAACTGTCGAGAGAATTACTTGTGGCAGATTCCGTACTTGATTTTGCGATCAATATTATTACGGCAAGTCATCCGGATGATCTCGCGGCGCCAGAAGGGATTAAACAGTATGTTCGTTACGGTTCTGGCCCCCGCGGTTTACAAAGTTTGATTTCCATAGCGAAGGTACGTGCGCTTTGTAATGGCCGTTATAACGTATCGATTAATGATGTGAAACAAGTGGCTCCGCCTGTTTTGAGACATCGACTGTTTCTGAATTTCGAGGGTGAAGCCTCCGGGATTTCCAAGGATGCTCTCATTGATGAATTATTGCAGGCACAGGATGAAGGGGTATCCGCCAAATGAGTGGATTGCTGCCGTCATCCTTTATGACTCGCTTGTCCAACTATAAGTTAGCCAGCAAGGGACTGATCCGAGGCGGGCAGAAGGGGGAACGCCGTTCTCGCAAGATTGGGACTTCGCTCGAGTTTTCGGATTACCGTCTGTACTCTCCGGGAGATGACCCCCGTCAAATCGATTGGAATACTTACGCTCGCACGCAAAAACATTACATCAAACAATTCCTCGATGAGCAGGAGTTGACGGTCAATGTTTTTATAGACTGTACCAAGTCGATGGCTTCTGGAGAACACAAATGGTTGCTTACTAAGCAAATGGCTGCTGTTTTTGCCCAGATCAGTCTAACCGGAGCCGACCGTCTTGCTGTTTACCCGGTGACCTCTGCAACAAACCCTTATCCTTTAACGAAAGGAACAGCGCTTGTTCATCGTGTATTGTCCTATATTGAGAACGTTGCGGTAAATGAATCGGGAGAACCGTTTTCACCTATTTTATTACATAAAGTCAATGGTGTTCGCCCAAGCGGATTAAGCTTAGTGATCAGTGATCTTTTGGAAGATCCCGAACAGCTTTTTCAAGCATTGAAAAGACTTCAGGCGAAGCGGCAGGAAGTCCGGCTTGTTCAGCTGTTATTGCCGGAAGAAGCAGATCCGGGGTATTCGGGGGACTTGAAATTAACGGATGTGGAAAATGGTGCTGAGCGTGATGTGACAATGAGCCGAAAAGTGTTAAATCAATACCGCAGCCGGTTCGAGCAACACACTCATGAAATTGAATCATTTTGCAGGAAACGCGGGATTGGGTATATGCAATTCTTCACGACAGATACACTTGAAGGAACTGTTTTCACGAAATTAATGGCAAAAGGCTGGATCATTTGAGGTGACGGCATGGGATTTATGACACCTGCTTCTTTATGGTTTCTGAGTTTCATAGGGATTTTGATCTTATTCTATTTTTTCAAGAAGCAATTCGACCGACGCCCGGTTTCTTCCGTTTATTTATGGGAACAAACTGTTAAAGAATGGGAGACGAACCGCTGGTGGAAAAGGCTGCAACGAAGCTTGCTGCTTTTGTTGCAAATTCTTGCAATGCTGTTTCTTATATTTGCACTGGCTCGTCCTTTTGTCTTCGGAAAGGGAGTCAATGGAGATCACCTTGTGATCGTCATTGATTCCTCCGCTTCCATGGCGGTTCAAGAGGGTGATGGTACGCGCTTTGAACTCGCTAAAGACAAAGCTCAGTCTCTGCTTGAAAGTCTGACGTCTGATCAGGCTGTAACATTGATTGTCGCAAGGAAGGTTCCGCAACTTTTGGAAACCAAGACTTATGATCTTGACCGGACGGCTGAGGAAATTAAAGATCTGAAATTGTCTTATCAATATACGGATTTAAAGGAGACAATTCGTCTCGCGGACTCCTTGGCCGGAGATCACGGGGAAATCCATATTTTCACGGATCAATTGCAGCAAAAACAGGTGGAAGGCGTTGAAATGGGCTCAAGACTCAAAGTACATAATATTGGCGTTTCCCGGCCAAATTTGTCGCTGGAAGCGTTCGGAGTGCGCGTGAACGGAAACACGGTATCCGCTGTCATAACGTTGGAAAATGAAGGGGATCAGCAAGCAAGCACGGTCGTGTCGATCTATCATGATGACAAACGACTGAAACAATTGAAAAAAGAGGTTCCGAAGGGCAAACAAGTAACGGTAACCGTGAAAGGTCTTCCGGAAAAAAAGGTTTATTCTGCTCGGATTGAGCAAGAAGATGCTTTTCCACTTGATAATCGGCGCTGGGCTTTTCTATCAGACGATTCCCCGCAAACATTATATCTTGCCGGCCAGGTCAATCCGTTTCTGGCAAAAGCCTTGCAATATACGGGCGCCCATATAGTGCGAATCCCGGAAAATGAAGATGGGCGTTATCATTTCCCGGAAAATGACGGCGGTGAAGCGGTCTATGTTTTGGCAGGCATACCATCGGATGAATGGCCAAAGGGAGCGAAATTAATCGTTTCACCAAAGCCGGGAGGGCCGTTTCAAATCAAGAAGAAAAAGCCGTTAGCCTATCAATTGCAAATAACGAAAGACGACCCGATGATGCAATATGTGAATGTTGAAGAAGTCTATCTTGCCAAGGCCTATTCCGTTGGAAAATCCAACAGTTTGGTACCTTTAATAAAGAGTGGAAAAATGCCGATAGTCAGCAAAGGGCGTCTCCATGGTGCGAAAACCGTCTTATTTTCTTTCAGTATTCAAGATTCTGACTGGCCATTACATCCGAGTTTCCCGATCCTTGTCCAAAACGCGCTTGCTTATTTATCGAGCCATAATGAAACATTGGGTTATTTCTTTCCAGGAGAACATGCGAAGGTCACCCTTGCACCAACGACCAAATCAGCGAAAATCGAAACCTCAGAAGGTGGAGATGTGTCAACTCTGGATCTGAAACAATCTGTGTTAAAAGTGCCGAACAAACCCGGGCTTTACAGGCTCAGTGAGCAAACCTCCAATGGGCTACGTACACGGTATTTCGCCGTAATGGCGGATGAGCGTGAGTTATCGGCGCAGTCCGCGAAGTCATTTTCATTGATCTCCGGTGACCGCAAAACGGAGGTAAAAGGTACCGATTCAGTTAAACATGGTTTGTGGCGTTGGGTTGCCGCATTGGCATTGTTGGTATTGTTTGTAGAGTGGGAGGTGTACCGTCGTGGGATTACAGGTCGCTAATCCGTTGTGGTTGCTCGCTCTTATTCCGGCCGCGGCGGGCATCATATGGTTTGCCCGTGAAAAGACGGCGCTCATCGGTTCACGAAAGCTCGTCTGGCTCACTCTAAGAAGTCTTGTATTCTTATTTGTTATTCTGGCGTTAGCCGGGATTCAATTGTTATGGCCGATTGAACGAATCTCCACCATTTTTGTCGTGGATCGTTCCCACAGTATGATTCATCAGCAGGAGTCCATGAAAAAGGCGATAAATGAGACTCTCTCAAATAAATCATCAGATGATCGAGCTGCAGTCATCTCTGTCGGAACAAATGCCGCAGTCGAGAAGCCCTTAACGACCGATTCGCAGGAAATCAATGAGTTTCAGACGAAAATCAATTCCGATTATACAAACCTCGCATCCGGGTTGCAGCTTGCCGGAAGTTTATTCGGAGATCATGCCCGTGGCCGGGTTGTTCTCATGACGGACGGTAATCAAAATATTGGAGATGTCAAACAGCAAGCCCGTTATTTATATGAACAAGGCTATGTTGTTGATGTCATGCCATTTGATGTTAAGCGTGGAAAAGATATAGCCGTTCAGGACCTGGATGTTTCGAGAACAGTATATAGCGGAGAGAAAATGCCGTTAAATGTAACAGTGAAAAGTACGGAAGAAACGGAAAGTCGATTGCGTATTTTCGAGGATCATCATGTCATTCTGGATCAGGACGTCCATTTGGAAGAAGGCGTAAATCGATTTTCATTTACCCATTTAGTCGGGGAGGCAGGATTTCATACATATCGTGCGGAAGTGTTGACTGCCGGGGATCAGGTGATTCAAAACAACAATCTGTCGGCCTTTTCAGATGCAAAGGGGCTGCCTCAAGTTCTGATAGTTGAGGGCAAAGACGGTGCAGCCCGAAACTTGAAAAAGGCATTGAAGTCTTCTGCGGTTCGAGTAAAAGTTATTCCCCCGGAACTCTTGCCAACTCAGTTAGGCGGTTACTTGAATTATGAAAGTATTGTTTTTTCCAATGTTTCCGGGCCATCGTTAAGCGCCGAACAAATGCAGTTGATCGCCAGAGCCGTGAAAGACTTCGGTGTTGGTTTTATCATGACGGGCGGTAAACAATCTTTCGGGCTCGGTGGTTATTTCAAAACGCCGATAGAGCGGATTCTGCCGGTGAATATGGACCTGAAAGGGAAGAAGAAACTGCCTTCGCTCGGTTTGATCGTCGTTCTTGATAAATCCGGCAGTATGGGTGGGAACAAAATCGCACTTGCGAGGGAAGCTGCTGCCCGTTCGGTCAGTCTGCTTCGGCCGAAAGATACACTTGGTGTCATCGCATTTGATTCAAAACCATGGCAGGTGGTCAAGACCGAACCGATCGGAGACCGCGAAAAAGTGGCCAAAAAAATCCGTTCAATCATGCCCGGTGGCGGTACGAATATTTTCTCAGCCCTGCAATTGGGTTACGAGGAACTAAAGCCGCTTGATTTAAGCCGAAAGCATATTATTTTATTAACGGATGGGCATTCGGCTACGACGATCAATTGGAAGCAAATGATCGAAAACGGAAAAGATCAAACCATTACACTATCGACAGTTGCGGTAGGTTCTGGTGCGGATGATGCTTTGCTTGAAGAAATGGCGAAAACCGGAGGCGGCCGATTCTATGACGTTCAGGATGTCTCCAGCATTCCAACGATTTTTTCTCGCGAAACGGCCATGATCACCCGGACTTATATTGTAGATGATCCGTTTTATCCGAAACTCGTAAACGGCTATGATTGGAGAGAGCATTTTTCAGGTGGTGTGCCGAAAATGAACGCTTATATCGCGACCTCTCCTAAAGGTAGAGCCCAACCCATACTTGTCAGTGCGAAAAATGACCCTGTGTTGACCCGTTGGCAGTATGGTCTTGGTAAAACAGTAGCGTGGACATCGGATTTAACAGGGAAATGGGCAGGCGGATGGCCGGCATGGGAGAAGTGGGCTCCGCTTTGGAATGATATCGTTACGTGGACGTTTCCGCAGTATGAACAGGACGCTTATAACGTGACAAAGACAATAAACGGCAACAAGTTGAAATTAGAGGTTACTTCTGCTGATACAGGAACAAAACCTCTTCAGGCTCGACTCGTAAATCAGAAAGGTGAGCCCGTTGATTTCTCATTCAGGGTGAAAGCGCCAGGAACGTACGAAGGAACGTTTACAGCTGATCAAGCTGGTGTTTACTACCTGCAATTGTCGGGACAGCAAAGTCGTTTTCAAACCGGGATCGTGGTTCCCTATTCTCGTGAATATTCTTTGCAGGCAACAAACGCGAATTTATTGCAGGAAGTGGCGGAAATCGGCGGCGGAAAGGTGTTGAACGATCTGGATCACGTTTTTTCAGATCAAGTACCTCCAGCCTCGAAACCCCAGGAGTTATTTTATCTTTTGCTTGTTCTGGCCTTGATATTGTTTTTACTTGATGTGGCTGTTCGCCGTTTTCAAATAAGCTTTGCGTTCTTCGGGCGGGCGTTTACCGCATATCGCGGAGCAAACGAAAAACAGTCGCAAACTATTAAGGAACAAACCGGACGCATTGCACAATTGAAAAACGCAACGACGAAACGAACGAAGTCCGAAAGTACGAAACATCAACAGACAGCCATAAGTCGGAAATCGGCCAAACCGCGGAAAACGCAGCGTCCACAGGTGAAAAAGTCATCAGTAGCAGAGAAGCGAAAGTCGGGATCGAATACAGAGGAGAGAATGGCCAGGCTGCTGGAAGCGAAGAACAGGAGGAAAAAATCCTGAAACCTTTTTCTGGATAAATCGTATGGAAAAGTAGACAGCATTGGGGGTTGGGGACATGAATATGGAAATAGAAAGGAAAAGAAGATGGCCAAAGGTTTTGGCCTGGATGGGGGTTGTTCTTTTTATAGCGGCTACTGTCGGAGCCAATGTCTATAAAATGCGGACGGAAACGGCGTTTGCTCCGGAAGCTTTAAAAACCACCGTTGTAAAAGGAAAGACGATGTCTGAAACCATGATTGTTTCAGGGCAGGTCGTGCCCGCTGACATCGCCCGGTTCTATAAAGATCCATCCAAAGGGGAAGTGGCCCTGTTGGTGCAAGAAGGCGACAAGGTCCAAAAAGGGGACGTTCTGTACCGTTACGAGGGAGCAGGAGTCAATACGCAACTGGACTCATTGGAGCTGCAAAAGGAACGTATTCATATGCAAATGAATCACAATGATAGCCGAATTGAGGAGCTGGAAGACCAGATCAGCGACGTTGAGGATAAGGATTGGCCGCAGGAACAGATTGATTCTCAGGTGGATCAATTAGAAGCTCAAATAGACGAGTTGGCTTTTCAAAACCAACTGAGCGAAATCGATTTGGAGAAAGTCAATCTTCAGGTCGAGCAAGCCCAAAATCAATTGAACGGGTTGGTTGTCAAAAGTGAAATGGCCGGCATCGTCCGCAGCGTTGCTGAAGAACCGTATAACACGCAGGGCACTCTGGTGACGGTCGTTTCCGGCGGAACTTATGAAATACGAGGCACCCTGTCAGAATATGATGCGGTTCGAGTAAAGAAGGGACAAGCTGTTGAGGTTCGTGCTAAAGCCTTGAGTGATACTCAATGGTCAGGGAAAGTAGCCGAGATAGGAAAACTTCCGGTTCAGCAACAAACGACGGCGACCGGGCAACAAAGCGTAGCTGCCTACCCGTTTACGATCACTTTAAAGGGGAACGAAAATTCATTACGTTCAGGCTTTCATGTTACTGCGGAAATTACAGTAGACCAACATGAAAATGTACCGGCCGTTCCGTTTAACGCGATTTTGACACAGGGAGATCAATCCTATGTTTTTGTCATTAGGAACGGGGAACTGGACCGTCGTTTGATTGAAACCGGACTTGTAAACGGTAAGGCTAAAGAAGTGACGAAAGGGATCAAGATCGGAGCTCGTATTGTCCTGCATCCAACAAGTGAATTAGAAGAAGGAATGGTCATCTCTCATGATCAAACTCCATAACGTTATGAAAACCTATGAGAATGGCGGGATCGAGGTACCAGTGCTTCAGGATATCAATCTTACGATTGAAGCGGGGGAATTTCTTGCGATTATGGGGCCATCAGGCTCAGGAAAATCGACACTGATGAACATACTCGGGTTTCTCGATCGTGTGACTGAAGGGCAATATTTATTGAACGGGCAGGATGTCACTTCCACAAACGATACAGATTTGGCACAACTGCGTAATCGAAATGTAGGGTTTGTTTTTCAACAGTTTCAACTCCTTCCCCGGCTTACAGCACTTGCCAATGTGGGGTTGCCACTGATCTATGCTGGATTGAAGAAAGCTGAACGGATGGACCGGGCGAAAACCGCTTTACATGAAGTTGGTCTTGGTGATCGGATCAATCATCGACCGAATCAGTTGTCTGGAGGACAAAAGCAGCGTGTAGCCATCGCCCGCGCGATGATTAACGATCCGGAAATCCTATTGGCGGATGAACCTACAGGGGCGCTGGATACTCACTCCGGCCAACAAATCATGGATATATTTGACGAGCTTAACCAAAAAGGAACGACCGTAGTCTTGGTTACTCACGAGCATGACATCGCCGGTTGTGCCAATCGGATTATTCACATACGTGACGGAGAAATCCTCGAAGATCGGAGGGAAGCCGATGAGTTGGATGGATAGCCTCAAGATGGCCTGGTCTTCGATTTTCACTCACAAGTTGCGGTCAATACTGACTATGCTCGGAATTGTCATCGGTGTCGGTGCTGTCATTACAGTTGTTGCAATCGGACAAGGCGGTCAGGCGGCATTGGAGTCGCAAATCGCTGGAGGCGGGAATAATACGCTTACCATCCTGTATCGGATGAAAAATCAGGATCAAGCTGCTGTCACCGCTGGAGCACCGAGCCGTCCAGAGCATTTGTTTACACAAGAAGATGTATACTATTTAAAGAAAATCCCGGAAATCCAACAAGTCATTACGACAAACAGCTCGATGAGTGCCGTAGGGTATCATGAACAAACGACCCGTGCGATGATTGAGGGAATGTCCCAAGGTTACTATGATTTAAATCCCCTTGAATTGAAGAGCGGGAGAAAGATCACGGCGAATGACTTGAGTCAAGGTCGAAAAGTTGCGCTCATCAGCCAAACGGTGAAAGAAGCATTGTTTGAAAATACGAATCCCATCGGCCAGGTCATAAGCCTTGGAAACACGCCGGTAAAAATAGTCGGCGTCTTCACCAAAAATGCGGGCGGCTTATTTGATTTTCAACAAGAGAAAGTTATCGTTCCGTTATCCTTATGGCCCATCATGTACGGGACTGACGAAATTGATTCACTCACCATTCAGGCAAGGAACGCGAACGTTTTGCAAACAGCCGGTGAAAGAGCGGTAAGCTTATTAAATCAAAAACATCCTCATGACGAGGGCGAGTATTACGTCTTTAACATTGAACAAATCAAACAGGCGATTTCCAAAATCACCGGCATTATGACGATGATCGTCGGGGGCATAGCCAGTATCGCTTTGTTGGTGGGCGGAATCGGTGTGATGAATATTATGCTGGTTTCTGTTACGGAGCGGACAAGAGAAATTGGGATTCGTAAAGCTCTTGGAGCGACACGCCGAAAAATCTTGTTACAATTTCTGATTGAGTCTGTTGTCTTGACGACAATTGGCGGTATCATCGGAATTGGTTTTGGGGCTGGCGGCGCTTATCTTGTTTCGATATTCGCAAACTGGCCTCCTCTGGTTTCACTGCCGGTTGTGATCGGCGGCGTGTTATTTTCAATGCTGGTCGGGGTGATTTTCGGGATATTGCCAGCAAACAAAGCTGCGAAACTCGATCCGATTGACGCTTTACGGTATGAATAAGGGAAGGCCATTTGAAAGGGGAGAGAAAGATGGAGGAAACAAGATTACAAGTCCATCAAGTTCGATTATTGAAAGGGATCACAAAGCCAAATGAAGAGTTTGAAAACATGCGGGAAGCGGACAAGATAGAAGGGCTTGGTTGGCGCCTCGTTGTCCTGTCGATCGTAAGTGCGATATTCGCAGGTCTTTCGGTTTATTTTATACAAGCTCTTGGACTGGCGGATGAAATGAACAAAAGGTTTGAAATCAGCGGCTCACAAATGTCGGAATCGAATGTAGAGCTGGGCCAGACCTTCGCGTTGGCTTCTGGCGTATTTGGTGGCCTTGTCGGACCGGTCATTACCATGGTAATCGGTGCATTGATTTTTTTGATTTTTTTCAGTGATATTGGGTTTAAGAAGTTATTTGCCATTGAGTTATACTTGCAGGTTATTGGATTGATCAACACCATTGTGGCTTTAATTCTGATTCTTATATTCCAAACTTATTCGGGGACATTTCTTAATCTGGGGGCCATCACGCAGTTATTGACAGACGATATTTTCATCAATTCGTTTTTCGGAGGTATTTCAATATTTCTCATTTGGAAGTTGTATGTCCAGATTAATGCTTATGCCAAAATTTCTACGAAGTCTCCTGCATTCATTGTTTGGACTCCGATTATATTGAACCTCGTTTGGTTGCTGGTGCTTGCCGGATTCGGGGTTTTGGGCCATCAGATGATGGAACAGCTCGAACAAATGCCGCAAATGAATCAAAAATCATAAGTCGTAAATGCCGCCAAGGATGTATAATTTGACCGCCTCGCTTTAAAATGATATGGTACTGAACGTTGCCTAATCAGAGCACGGTTTATGTTCGGGCGAACATCTGTATCGTCAAGGAATACAGGCCGCTCGCATATATAGATATCAAAAGTGAGGTGATGGCAGTTGATAGATGCACATCTTCACCTTGACCAATATACGGCGGAGGAGATTGACCGGTTCATCGAACAATGGAGAAATGCAGGCATTGAGGGAGTTGTCGCTGTTTCCAAAGATTTGGCTTCTTCTTATCGGACGCTTGAATTGAAACAGCAGTACCCTGACTTTGTCTACGCAGCGGTTGGCCATCATCCCGAACAACCGCCTCCGGATGAATCAGACGCAAATGAATTATTGGCCTTGATTGAATGTGAAAGAGAACAAATTTCAGCTGTTGGCGAAGTGGGGCTGCCTCATTATTCGCTGGATAAATGGGGAACCGATTTACTTGAGAAACAACGAGCTTTATTAGCGGCTTTCATTAGGGAAGCAAAGAAGTTAGACTTGCCTTTGGCCCTTCATGCCGTTCATGACAAGGTTCAGCCGGTGCTGGATATGCTGTTGTCGGATAAAATCGAAAGAGCCCATTTTCATTGGCTGAAGGCGGATTCGCAAACCCTTCAGGAAGTGTTTGATTCGGGCTATTCATTATCACTGACACCTGAAGTTTGTTACCGTGAGAGGGATAAAGAAGTGGCACGGCTTGCGCCGCTCGAACAAATGATGATTGAAACCGACGGGCCGTGGCCGTTTTCCGGTCCGTTTGAAGGGATCCCGACAACACCGATGTTTCTGAAGGACGTTGTTCGCAAAATCGCCGAATTGAAAAACTGCCCGGAAACGAAGATTATGGAACAGACGGTCAAAAATACGAAGAAAATTTACGGAGAACGTTAACGGAGGAGATCTTAATGATCTTCCTCTTTTTTTGGGTCGATCAGAGTCCCCATTTCTGCATCTAGTCCTTTTGTAGGGAATTATCATTCAACCTCGAATGATGTCACTTTCTCACGAATCTATTTAAATGTACAACGAATAGATTGGGGAAGGTGGAATGGATATGAGAGCTGTACTTATGGCTTTTATTGCTGGCGCTGTGTTGTTGGCAACGCCGCTGTGGGCCGAAGCATCATTTGGGGATCGAACATTGGATAAAGGAATGTCGGGTTCGGATGTCGAGGAATTACAAGAATATTTAATGACAAAAGGATTATTTCCTTATCATACCGCAACCGGTTACTTCGGTCCTATAACCGAACAAGCCGTCATCGATTTTCAAAAGTCCAGGAATTTACAGGTTGATGGGATAGCCGGACCGCAAACCTTTCATGCCATCCAGATTCTTAGGAATGGGGATATCGGGATCCATGTCGCGAGGCTTCAAAGCCAATTGAAACAGGTTGGGTATTACGATGGAAGTGTTGATGGCATATATGGATCGGGAACTGAAAGCGCAGTAAGAAGTTTTCAAAGAGAGGAAGGGCTGCTAGTCGATGGCATCGCGGGTCCGAATACTCGTGGCGCTTTGGATCGTCAGGCTGCTCTATTATCGTCGGCTGTCGGAAAAGAATTAACTGTTGAGAGTACCGCTTATACAGCTGATTGTGCAGGTTGTTCTGGCATTACGAAGATGGGCATTAATCTAAACAAATATCCTGATGATGCAAAAGTGATTGCGGTTGATCCCAATGTGATTCCACTCGGTTCAATCGTGAAGGTAGAGGGTTATGGCACAGCCATCGCTGCTGATATCGGAAGTGGGATCAATGATAAGAGGATCGATGTGTTCATCGAAAACCGTGACGACGCAATGCAGTGGGGACGAAGAGATGTACATATAAAAGTCATCGAATAATTGAAAGGTTGAGCAACCATCCTGGGAGGAGCGATCAGGGTGGTTGCTTTATTTAGGTCGCATTCTGAAAAGCTTTGGGTACAAATGATTGAGAAAATGTGCGACAATTAAGGAAAAAAGAAGGAGATTCTGCGATGAAATTCATAACTTTTTGGCATAACGATCAGCAAAAGACAGGTGTTGTTGATGGCGAACTTGTTATCGATGTCCAACAGGCAGAGCGGCAGAAGATAGGAGATGTAACGGTTCGCGGTCATTTGCTAGACTGGATTGAAAAGGGCGAATCGTATTTAAATCGCATCGACGAAATTGTTCAATGGGCACAGGACCAGAAACAGGGGCAATTTCTCTACGAATTAAAGCATGTTCGGCTTGCCGCGCCGATTCCGCGCCCTCGGAAGAATATCTTTTGTATCGGCAAAAACTATGCCGATCATGCAAAAGAACTCGGTAGCGCTGCGGATATCCCCGAACATCCAATGGTGTTTTCAAAGCCCCCGACAACTGTGACGGGTCCGGAAATGCCTGTATTATTACATAGTGAAGTGACGGACAGCCTTGATTATGAAGGAGAATTGGCGGTTGTTATCGGGAAACAGGGAAAAGGCATTTCAAAGCAAGAGGCCTATGAATATGTTTTTGGCTACACCATTATTAATGATGTGACGGCCCGCGATCTTCAGCAACGCCACAAGCAATATCTGCTTGGAAAAAGTCTGGATTCCGCTTGCCCGATGGGTCCGTATTTGGTCCATAAAAGTGAGGTTGCGAATCCGCACAGTCTGAAAATCGAAACGAAAATAAATGGAGAGGTTCGCCAATCCGCCAATACGGAACAAATGATATTCGATATCCCGACTCTGATTTCGACGATTTCATCCGGAACAACACTTGAGCCGGGTGATGTGATCGCGACAGGTACGCCAGCGGGTGTCGGAAAGGGCATGAAACCACCGCAGTATTTGCGCGACGGAGATATCATGGAGATCACAATTGAAAGCTTAGGAACGTTAAAAAACACCGTTTCAGGAGAATGACAACAATAGACGGTTAACATTAAGGAAATGAGACAAACTAAACGGAGGAGAATCATGGCTGATTTCACCGTAATCGGTGCGGGAATTATAGGGCTGGCAACGGCATTTAAGCTGAGCCAGCGATTTCCCGATCAAAACATTGTCGTCCTTGAAAAAGAAGACCGTCCCGCAGCCCATCAAACAGGTCATAACAGCGGGGTGATTCATTCCGGCATTTATTATCGACCTGGCAGCTTGAAGGCAAAGCTTGCACGGGAAGGCAACAAAGATATGTATGAATTCTGCGAGGAGCATGGAGTTTCTTACAGGAAGACCGGAAAGATCATTGCGGCTGTAAAAGATGAAGAATTGGCTGCATTGGAGAATCTCTATCAGCGCGGGAAAACCAATGGCCTTGAAGTGAAACGAATGACTGGAGAAGAAATTCGCCGTGTTGAGCCCTACGTAAATGCTGTTGCCGGAATTTACGTTTCATCAACTGGGATTGTAGATTTTTCAGAGGTGGCCGAGACTCTTGTCCGGTTGCTTCGTGAGCGCAACGTCAAGATTCATTTTTCCACCAGGGTGACCGACCTTGATGTCCATGAAAGCGGTGTCTCAATTGAAACCGATCATGGCAAAATCCGCTCCCGACAAGTCGTTAATTGCGCAGGGCTTTTCAGTGATCGAATCGCCAGAATGTCAGGTATTGAACCGGATGCACAAATCGTGCCGTTTCGAGGGGAATATTACAAATTTGCTCCGGAAAAACGAGATAGAGTAAACGGACTTGTTTATCCCGTACCGGATCCCGCTTTTCCTTTTCTCGGTGTTCATTTTACAAAAATGATTGATGGTGGCGTCCATATTGGCCCTAACGCTGTTCCGGGTCTAATGAGAGAAGGCTATCGAAAAAGCGATTTCGATTTGGACGACTTTCGTGAAATTGTGACGAATCCAGGGCTCTGGAAATTGGCTTTTCGGTACTTGCCAATGGGGGTTCAGGAGATGTGGCGTTCGTTCAACAAGAAAGCTTTCACAAGAAATGTACAGCAATATGTTCCTGAAATCACAGAAGAAGATCTGGTTCCAGTTGAAGCAGGCGTCAGGGCCCAGGCGCTTACGAATGAGGGGAAATTGCTAGATGATTTCTTCATTATCAGGGATAGATTGGCATTGCATGTGTTGAATGCCCCATCTCCGGCCGCGACGGCATCATTCAAAATCGCGGACTATATTGTAGATCGACAATAATGTTTATAGAGCCATAAGTTCAGGGAACAAATAAACTAGATGATTGAAAACAACACTTTGTTGCCGAAATGGGAGGTTTCGGTATACAGGTGAAAGGCTCAGTCTGGATATTGAAGGAGGTATGACAAAATGGATAAGTTGGATAAGCTTAACTACATTAACGGTGAATGGGTAGGCAAGGATGAACAGAAATTTGAGATAATTAATCCGGCTAATGGTGAAGTCATAGGAACGATGCCGGAAGGAACCGAGGACGACGTAAATAAAGCGATTGATGCAGCTCATAAAGCTCTGCCGGCATGGCGGGATTTAACAGCTGAAGAACGGGCGGGATATCTTGAAACGGTTTACGATCTGATGATGGAGAATGAAGATGAATTGGCTACAATCATGACGTTGGAAAACGGTAAACCGATGAAGGAATCTCGTGCCGAGGTACATTATGCCGCCTCCTTTTTCAAATGGTTTGCGGGTGAAGCCCGGCGGATATACGGAAAAACAATCCCGGGGAAGGCGAAGAATCATCGGATTCAGGTGGTTCATCAGCCGGTCGGCGTAGTGGCTGCCATTACACCATGGAATTTTCCTGCGGCCATGATTACGAGAAAAATGGGTCCTGCGCTTGCGGCAGGCTGTACTTTTCTTGTCAAGCCGCCTAAGGAAACTCCGCTTACTTCGATTAAACTGATAGAGTATTGTGAACAAGCCGGGATTCCGAAAGGTGTCGTCAATCACATCGTATCACCTGACGAAGTATTCAGTAACACAATTAAAGACAGCACAAAGGTGCGTAAATTGACTTTTACAGGATCAACTGAAGTCGGAACGCTCCTGATGAAACAAAGTGCGGAACATATCAAGAATGTTTCTTTCGAACTCGGAGGCCAGGCTCCATTGATTGTGATGGATGATGCTGATCTTGAAAAAGCCGTTCAAGGCGCTATGGATTCGAAATTCCGCAATGCGGGCCAGACATGCATCGCTTCTAACCGCTACTATGTACAATCTGGCATTCATGATCAGTTTGTCGATAGAATCACGGATGAAGTTAAGAAATTGAAGGTTGGAAACGGCCTTGAGGAAGGAATTGACATCGGGCCGCTCATTAATAAAGAAGGCTATGAGAAAGTGGAAAAGCATGTGGATGACGCCGTAGATAAAGGAGCTAAAGTTGTCGTAGGCGGCAAAGGCGGAGAAAGAGACGGCGGTTATTATTACGAACCGACCATTCTGACAGATGTAACAGATGATATGATCTGTATGAATCAGGAGACGTTCGGACCGCTTATTCCCATCCGCAAAATCGAAAGTGACGAAGAGGGAGTTCGTCTTGCCAACGACACTCGTTATGGCCTTGCCGGATACTTCTTCACAGAAAGCGTCACTCGCGGGACGAAAATCTACGAGGCCATGGATTACGGGATTATAGGCTGGAATCACGGAGCTCCGTCCGCGGCACAGGCGCCTTTCGGTGGCATGAAAGAAAGCGGAATTGGCCGTGAAGGCGGGCACGAGGGAATTGAGGAATATCTTGAAACGAAATACATCTCTTTAGGGCTATAAATAACAAGGCATTCGGTTCTTGAACCGGGTGCCTTGTTTCGATACCTTGAATCAGCCAGCGATTCTTTTCCAATAAAAAGTCCGCATTTTTTCATCTTAGATTGAAAAAATAAGGGTAAATGAAGTTTGAAGGAGAGATCTTATGGCTGAAAAGGATCAAATTTGCCTGGCGTGTGACGGAACGGGCTTGCAAATGGATGACGAAGAATGGAAATATACATGTACGGTTTGTGGTGGGGATGGTGTGATTCAATCGGGTGAAAGTCTGGAGCCGGATGAACCTTTCTCTGTTGATCAAACCAATCGAACGCTTGAGTAAAAAAAAGAGTGCCAACAAAGCCTCATGATATGCTTTGCTGGCACCTTTTATTATTTGGACACGGGAACGGATAGGACATTTTCAATCTGTTCAATGGCCCAATCAAGATCCTCTTTCTCAATGACCAATGGTGGAGCGAAACGGATGACGTTTTCATGTGTTTCTTTGCATAATAAGCCGAGTTCTTTCAGTTTCTGGCAGTATGGCCTTGCAGCTTCGTGAAGTTCAACGCCGATAAACAGGCCTCTGCCGCGAATTTCCTTAATATTAGGGTTATCAATAGCTTTCAACTTCCCTAGAAGGTAATCGCCAAGTTCACGCGAGCGCTCACTAAGATCTTCTTCTTCAATGACCTCAAGAGCAGCAACTGAAACCGCGCATGCCAGCGGATTCCCACCGAAAGTCGAACCATGTGACCCCGGATTAAAGACACCAAGAACATCGTCATTTGCCGCGACGCATGACATCGGCATAACGCCTCCGCCAAGTGCTTTTCCGAGAATGTAAACATCCGGCGTTACATTTTCCCAATCGCAGGCAAACGGCTTACCGGTCCGGCCAAGGCCGGCTTGAATTTCATCAGCGATGTACAGGACATTTTCGTTTTGACAAACTTCATATGCTTCTTTCAGAAATCCCTCAGGCGGAATGATGATCCCGGCTTCACCTTGAATAGGCTCAAACAGAAAGGCTGCCGTGTTTGGCGTAATCGCTTGTTTCAGAGCCTCAACGTCGCCATACGGAATCACTTTAATGCCTGGAAGCATCGGCCCGAATCCGCTTTTGTTATCCGGATCAGATGAAAGAGAAACAGCCGCCATCGTTCTGCCATGGAAGTTCCCTTCACATGCAATGATTTCAGCTTGATCTTCAGAGACGCCTTTCTTGGTGTAAGCCCAGCGACGTGCCGCTTTAATCGCCGTTTCTACCGCCTCAGCGCCTGTGTTCATCGGAAGAACCATGTTTTTACCTGTGAAATCAGCGACCTTCTTATAGAACGGGGCAAGCTGGTCATTGCGGAACGCTCTTGAAGTTAATGTCAGTTTATCGGCTTGTTCCTTCAAAGCAGCCACGATTTTCGGGTGTCGGTGCCCCTGATTTACTGCCGAATAGGCACTTAACATGTCCATGTAACGATTGCCTTCCGGGTCCTCTACCCAAACGCCTTCGCCTTTGGAGAGCACAACGTCAAGCGGGTGATAATTGTGGGCTCCATAAGTGTCAGCCATCTTGATAAGGTCCTGAGATTTAGACATTTGCTTCACTCCAATCCTAGTAATGACTTCCCATCCATCATTATAACATTCCTTGTGATATGTTGAATAACAATGGGGGCAGAAAAATAACAGTTGGCCAACCGGCAATGGTGATATTCCTATTCTTCCTCGTGAATGTTGTAAACATTCTGTGTCGATTCCCGAAAAGGTTTGGCTCGTCCATGGTAAAATGATATGATAAACATGGAAATTCCGGAGGACAGGGATAGGATGGGCAAGAAGATCTTTTACAGCATGATTTGACTGCCGTTTAACTGGTGTTTCTTCCATCCATTAGCCTGGCACATTCGGATATTTGTTTAAAGGAGGCCGCTATTTTGGATCAGGTACAAGTTCACGTCTATTCATGGACAATCACATTAATTTTATTCGTCATTAGTTTGATCTTGTTGAAAGCGAACAAACCGAAACCGCAAAAGATCTTTCACATGATTCTGCGTTTGTTTTACATTATTACTTTGTTAACAGGAATCGGGCTCGTTTTCAGCTACGGTTTCAGTAACGGTGCCGCCTTGATC
Source organism: Caryophanales bacterium (assembly GCA_035776675.1). Lineage (GTDB taxonomy): Bacteria > Bacillota > Bacilli > Bacillales > DASSOY01 > DASSOY01. The sequence goes on along the minus strand of DASTWO010000077.1, from coordinate 20,202 downwards.
AAAGGAGCACTTGCGATCATTTTGCTGTTCCTGATGGAGACGATTTTGGTGAAGAGCCGAGACAGTGAAAAGGTCGCTATTTGGTGGATTGTTTTTATTATCGATATTGTTCTCGTCTTCTACTACGGGTATGTTGTGTTACCAGGTTAAGGAAATTCGGGGACGGAGAGAGGCTTGCTCTTTATGGGCAGCCTTTTTTTATTGGAGGGATATCCTACATTTGGCCCATAAAAATCGATGCAAAACCGAGACTTTAGACCTAAAAATAGAGAAAGAACGACTTTTGGCTAAATGATACACGAATTTTGTCGATATAAGTCTAGAGTTTCCCTTAAAGGGGTGTTGAATGTTGCAAACGTTCACGTACCAATATCAGGATCCAAAATCCTTGCAAAACTTTATTGAAAAAAACCATTTTTCCGACTCCCGGCATGTCCTTGTTCAAGTGAACTCGGGGACCCGAAATAAAGCTTTGTCCGAAAGTGTAATGAACCAACTGAAAAAGCGAATTCCGCATGCGCGGATCTTTCAGTGGTCGGAAGAGAAAGAAGTCGATGAGAGCAGGAAACAACAGAAATTATTGTTATCCTTCACGGCTTTTGGAGAAACGACCGTTGATGAGCTTACTTTGGAAATGGTGAAGCTCAATCGACACTTACAGGAATCGGAGCAACGCTACAGGTCGTTGTTTGAACACCATCCGAATTTAATATATTCGATGGATCGGGAAGGTAAGATCACAAGTGTGAACCCGGCTTTGATCAAGGAAACCGGCTATATGCCCAAGGAGATTCGAAATACCTCAGCGGTTGATTTCGTTGTTGAAGGCCAGCAGGCGTCCACCATTGAATATTTCAGAAAAACATTGGAGGGTGAGCCTCAACACTTTCCACTGGCTATCAAGAACAAAGACAGCGGATCTCAACTGTATAATGTCACAAATATCCCGATATTTGTCGATGGAAGTATAGTCGGTGTACATGGGATTGCCCAAAATATTACCGAACAAAAGCAAGATCAGGAAAAGATAGCCCGTCTGGCGTATCATGATGTTCTGACCGGTTTGCCAAACCGCTTGTTATTTCAGCAGACCCTTGAAAGTGTGATTAAACGTGCGAGAAAGCATGATCAGGAAATGGCTGTTATGTTTATCGACCTTGATCGGTTCAAAATCATTAATGACAGTGTCGGCCATCATAACGGTGATGAAATCATGAAACAAGCGGTTATCAGAATGGGAAACGCGGTTGAGAATGATCACTTTCTGTCTCGATTCAGCGGAGATGAATTTGTCTTGCTCGTGCCTCGGACAACTGGAACGGTAGAAGTAAGGAGTATCGCCCGGAACCTTCTAAAGGCCTTTAAGAAGCCAATCGAGCATAATAACCGGGATTTCTTCCTTTCGGCGAGCATTGGAATCAGTATGTTTCCGAATGACGCTGACAGCGGCGAAGATTTAATGAAAAAAGCAGATACAGCCTTGAACCAGGCCAAGCAACGGGGAACAGGAAAAATCCAGTTCTACAAAAAAGAAATGAAGAGTTATTTCGAAGATCGCCTGGAACTTGAAAATGATCTGCGTAAGGCATTGGAGAACAAAGAGTTCTCCGTCTATTATCAACCGCAAATTAATATGAAGGACGGAAAGGTTTGCGGAAGTGAGGCATTAATACGTTGGAAACACCCTAGACTTGGGCTTGTGTCTCCGGCGATGTTTATCCCGCTTGCTGAAGAAACCGGATTAATTAACGAAATTGGCAATTGGGTTATGAGGACCGCTTGTAAGCAGGCTAAGGGATGGCAGGATGCCGGTTATGATGAATTTTTTGTAAGTGTAAATGTGTCCGCTCTTCAGTTTCAGAAAGCAGATTTCTTATCTGAAGTAAGAGACATTCTGTCTGAAACGGGATTGAAACCGCAGTATCTTCATATAGAGTTAACCGAAAGTATTACGATTCAGGATATCCGGCACAGCATTCAGCATGTCCGGGCTCTGAAAAAATTAGGTGTAAAAGTGTCCATTGATGATTTCGGAACCGGCTATTCTTCCCTGAGTTATTTGAAGGATTTCGCCATCGACATCTTGAAGATTGATCGTTCCTTTGTTCGAAATCTAAAGGATGGCAGCCATGATGGAGCTATCGTGAAAGCTATCTTGACGATGTGTAACGGTTTATCAGTGAAAACTGTGGCCGAAGGAGTGGAGACAGAAGAGCAGTTGAATATGCTCCGAACGTTTGGATGTGGACGTGTGCAAGGGTTCTTCTACAGTCGTCCTTTGCCGGTCAAGAAATTTGAGCGATTTATCAACTTGAAGAATGAGCAAATGCAATAGATAACGGGGGATCAAGATCCTCCAGATCCTAATTCCTTTTCTAAAGGCCCTGTTTCCAGGGGTCTTTTTTTGTAAAGTGTAGTTTGTAATCGGGCAGACAAGATTGGCATGTTATTCCCATGCACATTTCCGTAGTGAATGAATAACGTAATTATTGGGCGAATGCCCTCGTGATGATCAGAGAGAATCGATTGCTTCCTTGTTGGGAAGGTTGGGTGGCCGCTTGCATGGGCCACTTTCGTTCCCATCTCTAGAAAGGGTGTGATTGCATGTGCGGGATAACAGGTTGGATCGATTGGAACATGGATCTGAGACAAGAAAAGCCAGTTGTTGAAAGGATGGCGCGGACTCTGAGACACCGCGGACCGGATGACCTGACAACATGGACCTCACCTTGTGCGGCATTTGGACATACAAGATTGATTGTAGTGGACCCGGATGGCGGAAAACAACCGATGACAAGAATGGACAACGGGCGCTCGTATGCGATTGTATACAACGGTGAATTGTACAATACAGAAGACCTCCGCAAAGAACTGCTGGAGAGGGGATATAGGTTTCGCGGCCATTCGGATACAGAGGTGCTTTTGACTTCCTATATCGAATGGGGTCCGGATTGCCTTGAACGATTGAATGGCATTTTTGCCTTTGCCGTCTGGAACGAGAAGCGTCATGAATTGTTTATGGCTCGTGATCGTTTAGGTGTGAAACCATTGTTCTACTGTGAGAAAGACGGGCGATTGTTATTTGGATCGGAACAGAAAGCTATCTTGGCTCATCCGGATGTCCGTCCGCTAGTTGATCGTGAAGGTTTGTCGGAAATTTTCGGTCTTGGCCCTTCACGTACTCCGGGCCATGGTGTGTACAAAGATATGGATGAACTTCGTCCGGCACATGCGCTGCTTTATAATCGCGACGGTTTGAAAATTTGGCGTTATTGGGATGTCGTAAGCGAAGAACACTCGGACAACGTGGAAGAAACAGTGGAAAAGGTTAGGGAGCTTTTTCAGGATACGGTAAAGCGTCAGCTTGTAGCTGATGTGCCCATTGCGGCGTTTTTGTCCGGAGGACTTGATTCAAGCGCGATTACTGCAGTTGCGGCAAACGCTATGCGTGACAACGGTAAGGATCCTCTTAATACGTACTCTATCGACTACGATGAAAATGATAAATTCTTTGAATCAAGCAAGTTTATGCCGGATCCCGATGGTCCCTGGGTCGACAAAGTATCCCAATCTTTAGGGACGCAACATCACAGTCTCATCATGGATAACCTCTTACTTTCGAAATATCTAAAGGACGCCGTCCATGCCCGTGATTTGCCGGGATATGCAGATATCGATTCTTCTTTGCTCTGGTTTTGTGGAGAAATTAAAAAAGGGGCAACTGTCGGACTATCCGGTGAATGTGCGGATGAAATCCTGGGTGGTTATCCGTGGTTCCACAGTCCGGAAACCTCAGCTGAGGAAGGGTTTCCGTGGATGCGTTCAACAGCGGCTAGGCAAAGCCTGTTGAATCCGGAATGGCAGAAGAAATTGAAATTGAGAGATTATGTCCTTAGTCGATTCAAAGACACTCTTAACGAATCACCGAAATTGGAGGGAGAAAGTTCAACAGATGCGAAACGGCGTCAGTTGTTCTACCTAAATGTGCACTGGTTTATGGCTGCGTTGCTTGACCGCAAGGATCGAATGAGTATGGGCGCAAGCTTGGAAGTTCGTGTGCCGTTTGCGGATCACCGTCTCGTTGAGTATTTGTGGAATGTCCCTTGGCATATGAAAATGTTGGATGATCGCGAGAAAGGGGTCTTCCGCCGGGCAATGAAAGGTCTTTTGCCGGATGATGTCTTATACCGAAAGAAAAGCCCGTATCCGAAAACTTTTCATCCTGAATATACTAAGGCGGTCGTTCAATGGTTTTCCGAAATAGTGAACGATCCGGCTTCACCTATCTTGCAACTCATGGATAAGAAAAAGTTACAAGAAATCATTGATACGGAAGGCAAAGCATTCGATGAGCCCTGGTATGGCCAATTAATGACCGGTCCTCAGCTTATAGCACACTTTGCACAGATTAATACGTGGTTGGAAGATTATAATGTTGAAATCGTTGATAGATAAAGAAGAGCCCTGTGAAAGGAATGGGTTCATTTAAAAAGTGTAAACAGTAGAAACACAAAGTAAAACGCATGTGAAAGTCATTGAGATTTCACATGCGTTTTTAGTTGTCAGATAAGGTTTTTTTTAGCATTAATTTTCTTGAATATCACTAAGTGTACAATATTTGTTGTAAATCATATGAATTTGCTATTCATTTCGTGTGAAAGTAGTTGTAAATTTATTTGTGAAAAGCACTTTGGAATGTACGGAGTAAATGGAAGATGTGGACTTGTGTTTGATCTAACAACAAGACAATCTGAATATTTATTTACTTAAATAAACGGACTGATAATTAAGAAAAGTTCGATGACGTGTATTAATATCATTATATAGAAGGGGGAGCTGGATTTTGCTCTTCCAACGGGTAGTTTATGAAATCATAATTTGAGGAAAAAAGGAGAGATATTGTGAGGTCGAATGTCAGTCGATTCTTTTCTTATTTAATCTATACAATGGTTGTTGGAGTACTAGTAGTGCAAGGAATTCAGCACTTTCATTACTTGCAAAAACAGGAAACTATAACCTTTAACCCTTATCCGTCTATGGTATTTGCCTTATTATTTTCTATATTTGTTGGAATCTTATTTTCATTCCCTTCAATTTTTGAGAAAATCAGACGACAGGGAAAGTGGAAATATGATTGTGTGAAAATGATTGCCGTGGGAATACCTTCTTTATTAGTTGCTCTAACTTCTCTCATTTATTTTTCACCGATGGTGGATGACTTAGGATATTATTCAAAGGTATTAATGTTCTTGGCTGATGGTGGGATACCCTTACAAATAATTGCAGGCATTGTATTTGGATTTGTAGTGATTAACTGTTTCAGAAAAGGGATAAAAGGTTAGAACCCTTTTTTTGCATTTTTCACCTCAAGTCGCTAACGGATAATTCAGCGGGTAGTACCCGGTTTGGTTTAAGACATTGGCAATGACTTGATATCCCTTTCCGTTTGGATGCAACCCGTCGATCGACAATAATTTCTTCCCGTATCTTCGGAAGGGATAGTAGATATCGGCAATACTGGTATTGGAACCACTGAAATGTTGCAAATGACGATTAAAAGATTGTACATAATAATCACTACCCTGAATATGGGGAAATGGGTTATACAGTCCCACCAGTCGAATCATGAATAAATGGGTGTCCGATGATTTAACTGAATAAATGTATTGCATGATATTGGATAAGTTCTCAGAAAATTGACGAATGGCCTGTTCGAAAACATAAACCATCCTGGTTTTGGAATATGCCCGGTATGCCTGAATCAGGTCGTTTCCGCCTGCTGTTATGGTAATGATCGATGACTCATAGATGCTTTTGTGAACTTTTTTGGAGCGGAGTCTATGAAGAATGTCCGCCGAGGTCGCTCCATTCTTGGCGAAGATCTGAATCTGAACCGGATGGTGCAATTGATGTTCTGCTAAAGCAGCGTATCGTTTTTCGAATCCGGGAGCAAGGAATGATCCTGTTCCGACAGACAACGAATCTCCGATGGCGGTGTATAACAATGGTTTGTTCGGCCTCAATGACGATCCCTCCCGCTAATCCAGCCTGTGATCAGGATATGTCGAGGAGGGGAGGGACGGTTGGGCTGATGATCAGATGTTTTTTACTATGACAAAATCATACGGGTCGAGGTCGAAAACGGCTGAATCCTTTTCCGGTGTGGTAGTTTGCTCCGTCCACAAATTTTTCATCTTGTTCTTTTGAGAAGGAAGTTCTACTTGCAAAGGTTGATTCCGATTATTAATGGCGATATATATGGTTTCATCGCAAAATGTTTTTGAATAAATCAAATGGTTTGATGTGGCGTCAGATTCCAGAAATCTTATACGTCCTTGCCCACTTAATGTCGGTTCCGTAATTCTGAGAGCGATCAACTTTTTTATAAAATCATGAAGTTCCCGATCTTGTTCGGATTCGTTCCAAACCATACATTTTCGGCATCCGGGATCGCCTCCGCCTGTCATGCCGATTTCGTCTCCATAATAAATGCACGGCGTACCTGTAAAAGTGAATTGAAACAAGTACAGTAATTTGGCTTTTTGTTTATTATCACCGCATTCGGCCAGAACCCGGGGAGTGTCATGGCTGCCAAGTAGATTGAAAGCCACCTCATTTACATTTTCAGGATAAGCATTTAAGACGCTTGTAACCTCGTTCACGAATGAATCGGCCTTCTTTGTCCCTTTAGCGAAATAGTCTAGAGACGCGATAGTGAACGGGTAATTCATCACAGCATCAAACTGGTCGCCTTGCAGCCAGGGCATTGAATCATGCCAAATCTCTCCAAGAATATAGGTCTCAGGTTTAACGGATTTTACTGTCCGGCGAAAATCACGCCAAAATTGATGGTCTACTTCATTCGCCACATCCAGCCGCCAGCCGTCAATGTCAAATTCCTTAATCCAATAAGTTGCGACCTTCATCAAGTAGTTTTTCACTTCGGGATTTTCTGTGTTGAGTTTTGGCATATTGGGTTCAAAGGCAAATGTATCATAGTTCGGCTTTGGTTCTTTTTGGACCGGTAGTTCTCCTAGATGAAACCAGTCTTTAAATTTTGAGTTCTTGCCTTTTTCCAGCAGGTCCTGGAATTGTGGGAAATAATAACCGCTATGGTTGAACACTGCATCGAGCATGACCCGGATGCCCTTTTCATGGCATTTTCTTACAAGCTGGCGAAACGTTTCCTTGTCTCCGAATTGCGGATCGATCTCCATATAATCAATCGTATCGTACTTGTGGTTAGAGTAAGCTTTGAAAATCGGAGTCAAATAAATGCCTCCGATGCCTAAGTCCACAAGGTAATCCAGATGATCTATTACTCCCTGAAAGTCCCCGCCAAAAAAGTTCGTTGGTGTCGGTTCGGCACTGCCCCATGGCAAAGAGTCTTTAGGATCGTTGGTGGGATCTCCATTTGCGAATCGTTCAGGGAAAATTTGATACCATACGGTGTCTTTCACCCATTCAGGAGCATGGAACACATCAATGGTGTTTAAGAACGGGAAACAAAAATAACTTTGGATATCGGCTGGAGGGTCGTCATAGAATCCCTTTTCCGTATATACGATAGATTTGTTCCGGTCATTTAACTTAAATCCATAGCGAAGTCGACGGAATGGCGGTTTCACCTCGACGAACCAGTAGTCGAAGAGATCATCTGACCCATTTATCACCATCGATTTCTCGGAAGACTGCCAATGCCCGGCTTTCCAATTATAAGGATCGCCATTCAGGAGTGAAACTTGTTCTACGTCATTTTTTTTCGTACGAAGGCGAATGTGTAGGGTTTCCGAATCGTACGCATAGGCGAAATTGTTTTTCGGGCGGTGATAGATTGCTTCTTTCAGCATAAGGTTCATCCTTTCGTTGTTAGTAGAATAATAGGGAGCCTGATGGGTAAATAGATCATTCTGTCTTAAGGCCGTTACAGTTATCGATAGTATGGAAAATAGTCCAATGGTCACGAATTTAATCATTTTTTTGAATGTTATTGGTTCGGCTTTCTCGATTATGATACAATAATGAAAACGTTTGCGCAAGAAGAGTTTGGTTCCAATGTAAAAAGATTGGTATGGGGTTGGTCGTTGTAATTGGCACTGAAAAGGTTAGTTATGAATAATGAAACTGTGATGATAGCGTTTTGTTAGTGCAAACGTTTGCCGAAATGAAAAAAAGGAGGGTTTCATTTGCGAAAGGCATTTTTGTTGTTGGTTATTGTAACGCTGTTTGTTCCTATGTTTTCGAACATTTCGCCTGTAAAAGCGGCAGACGATGTACAAAGTCCGGTCATTAACGGGAATAAAATCACCTTCTATTATCAAGGGGACGGTTCAGAAAACAGTGTGAAAGTTGCGGGAGACTTTAACGATTGGGCTGTTGAGGGTGATCAATCGATTCAAATGGCGAAGGAAAATGGTGATCTTTGGTCGGTCGACATTACGGTTTCCTTGGGGCTACATAGATACAAATTTATCGTCGACGGCAAATGGACGACGGATCCATTAAACCCGAACAGGTTGGATGATGGTTATGGCGGTGAAAACAGTGTTTTTCTGGTTAGCGATCAAGATGCTGAATCTGCAAGGCGTATTGTGCTTACCGGAAGTCTCCAAACAGAACTTGGCGCAAGTAAAGATTGGGATCCAGCCGGATCCGTAACACGAATGATCTATATGGGGAACGGATTCTATGAATTTATCGGCACGTTGCCAGCGGGCCATTATGAGTACAAGATTGCCGTCGGTGGAAGCTGGGATGAGAACTACGGTGGCGGAGGGCAAAGAAACGGTGGGAATATCAGCCTGGATCTAAGCGGGAAAACAACGGTTGTCTTTTATTACAATGACAACACTCACAAAATTGCCAATTCAACAAACTATCAACCTTTGAACGGCGATGGTCGCCTGCGCCTTGTTGGTGACTTGCAACCGGAAATCGAGGCGGGTGGAGAATGGAAACCGTCGGAGTCGGATGCCTATCTGGTTGATGACGATTTTGACAACGTTTACACCTATACAGCAACATTACCGAAAGGACATTATGAATTTAAGATTGTTCTAGGGGATTCTTGGGAAGATGCTGCATATCCCTTAGAGAATGCTAAGTTCGATTTGGATAAGGCGAAGAAAGTGACGTTTTCTTATAATGCCGAAACCCACAAGGTGACAGCGGATTACTTTGGAAAAGGCGTTGATCATGCCATCAATCGGGACAAGCTTTACCATAACTCTTGGAAAGAAGCTTACCGACAACCGTTCGGAGCCATTGCGTCCGGAACATCTGTCACTCTTCGTTTGCGTTCGGCTAAAGGCGATTTAAACGGTGCGAGTCTGGTCTTGAAAAATCGCCGAACCGGAGATACTGATATCTTTGACATGGAGTACGCCGGTTTCGCGGATAGAAAGGCCTTTGGAAAAGCTGATTTTTGGGAAGTAACAGTCACTCCGGAGGAAAAAGGGGTGTATGGATACAAGTTTATCGCAAAGGATGGTCCTGTACGTGTGGAATACGGAGAGAATTCGACACAAGGGGGGACCGGCAAAACGGGTGATCAGTTAAACCAAATGTTTCAGATGACGGTTTATGAGGCGGATTTCCAGACGCCGGATTGGATGAAGACAGCTGTCGTTTATCAGATCTTTCCTGATAGATTCCATAACGGAAACAAGAAAAATGATGATGCTAAGCAATACTCGAGAGGCTTTCAGCCGATCGAACATCTTGAGTGGGATCAACTGCCGGACAACCCCGATTTGCAGGGGACATCAACATACAAAGGTGACGGTATTTGGAGCAACGACTTTTTCGGAGGGGACATTCGGGGGATTCGTCAAAAACTTGGATATTTGCAATCTCTTGGTGTGAACACAATCTATCTTAACCCGATCAATATGGCGGCCTCCAATCATAAGTATGATGCGACTGATTACAAAAAGTTGGATCCGATGTTCGGGTCAATGAAGGAATTCAAGAAGTTTGCCCATGCGGTTCATCAACGTGGCATGCATCTGATTGTTGACGGTGTATTCAATCACGTCGGTGACGACTCTATCTATTTCGACCGTTACAGTAAATACAAATTCGTCGGTGCCTATGAATATTGGTCGAAAATTTATGATCTGATGAATAACAAAGGGTTGGGCAAAAATGAAGCCAGGAAGAAGGCAATCCAGTATTTCGAAGAAAAAGGTCAAACTTTCAGCGAATACCATTGGGAAAACTGGTTTAATATTGAGAACGAAAAAGTGAATGTCGGTCAACCGAATGAACATTATAAATATCAGGGATGGTGGGGCTATGACAGCTTACCGGAAATCTCATCGGTTTCCGGAGATGTAGTTGACCATCCAAGTGAAATGAATCACGAATCGTGGGCGAATTATATTTTATTTAACGAGGATTCCGTCGCGAAGACGTGGTTGGATCGTGGTGCAACCGGCTGGCGGCTTGACGTTGCCAACGAGGTGGATCCCACCTTCTGGCATGCTTTTCGTAATGAATTGAAACATAATTATGAGTTGCCGGGAGGGGAAGAACCGCTTATATTAGGCGAAATTTGGGATGATGCTTCCGAGTATTTCCTGGGTGACATGTATGATTCCGTTATGAATTACCGTTTCCGCGGGGCCGTTCTGAATCTCCTCAGAAACCAGAACGCAGAGGAAGCGGCCAAACAATTGATGGCGATTAAAGAGGATTATCCCAAGCAAGTCTTTCATGTGTTGATGAATCTCATTGGGACACACGATACGGCACGCGCCGCGTATTTGCTTGGAGGAGGATCCGATAGTTATGAAAGGGCGGAAAAAGATCCAGGTTATAACCGTGAGCTCGGATATAAAAGATTAAAGCTGGCGTTGATTTTTCAAATGGGTTATCCGGGAGCGCCGACTATTTATTACGGTGATGAAGCCGGCGTCACGGGGTCTGGAGATCCGGACAATCGCCGCACGTACCAATGGAAAGATCAGAATAAACAACTGATCGAGTTTTATAAAAAAGTGGGCAACGTTCGGACAAAATATCAAAACTTGTTCTCCCACGGGAATGTGGATACCTTGTACGCAGAAGGTGCAGTTTATGCTTACGCCAGAAGTACTGACGAGCAATTCGCAATTGTCGCCATTAATGACAGCAGGCAGGCGAAGACAATCGAACTGCAAGTCGAAGGACAGCTTCCGAATGGCGTTACGCTGAAAGGCCAATTGGATAAAAATGTTCGGGTAACGGCTGAAAACGGAACGATGACCGTCACAATCCCGGCAATGAGTGGGAGGATGATGGTATCTGAGGCAGGAGAAGTCCCAGAAGCAATAACTAATTTGAAAACTGAAGAAGCGTCGAAGTCCATTACGCTTTCATGGAACGGTGATTCGGAACATTACAAAGTTTATATGACAACTATTGACGGTTCATTTTATAAAGAGGTCAAAACCACCTCCAACTCAAAAGTGACCATCGATGGTTTGGATAACGGCCGCAGGTATTATTTCGCGGTATCGTCAGTCGATGAATTAGGTAATGAATCGGAGAAAGTAAAGACGGACGCGGTTATCCCACATTATGTTTTACAAGATGGCAGTTACAAAATTTCTAATGTAACCGTGCTTTCAGATGACGCCATTGATCTATCAGAAGCGAGAGAAGTCAGTGCTGAAATTTCGATAGAAGGTGTGACGGAATCGGGGCAAATTCCCGGTTTAATAGCCCAATTGCTAGTCAAAAAGGAAGGGACTAATGCCTGGATGAGTTATAAGGCGGAATACTCCGGGTCTAATGGCGGCAGAAATGTGTTTACAGGATCGTTTTTGCCGATTCATCCAGGCAAGTATACGTATAAAATTGCCTTTTCCACTGATGCTGGTCGCAATTGGGTGTACAGTAATACGGAAAGCGTTACTTATGAAATTGAAGGCAAAGATACAACTGCACCGGCTTTAAATGTGACACTTGAACAGCCCGCGCAGGAATCCGGGCAGGTGAACTTGAGTTGGCATTTGGATAATCCGGAAGATCCATTTATGTACGCAGTTGTTCGGGATGAATCGGTAATCAAGCGTATTTGGAATCCGAATGTAACAAGCTACAAAGACCGCGACGTGGAGAACGGCCAATCTTATCAATACCAGATTCGAGTATTTGATCAAGCGGGTTATGTTGTCAAATCCAATGAGGTTGCGGTTAAACCCGATATCGTAATGGTTGAAGTAACCTTTAAGGTTCACGCGCCGAAATATACACCATTGGATTCAACGTTAACGATTCCAAACAGTTTGAACGGGTGGAATACTGGTGCTTGGGAAATGTCGCGTAACGGTGCAGTTTCTCCTGATTGGCAATATACAGTTAAATTGCCTGTCGGTACGGAGATTTCTTATAAGTACGTTCGTGGAAATTCCTGGACGCACGAAGGCTTGACTGACCATACGCCGGGGGATTCAAACGATGATGACATTAGTTATTACGGCTATGGAGCTACGACTACCAATATGAATGTGGTTGTTCGAAATGAAGCCGGTAATCAAATGGTGATTGACGATACAATTATCCGCTGGATTGATCAACCGGTGGTTGTTACTTCTCCGACTGACGGTGAAACGGTCGATGGAGACTCTGTGACAATTCAAGGCAATGCAATAAAAGACGGAATACTAACTATTAACGGGAAACAAGTTCTGATTAACGCCAATATGACGTTTTCACATTCTGTGAGTCTAGAACCCGGTCAGAATGAAATTAAGATCCATATCGAGCCGTCGGCGCAATCAAAACAAGAAATTTTCAAAGGTAATAATGGAGCCATTGAGAAGGCGACTGATACAATTACGTTAGCGATCTATTCCAAACAATAAGATGGAACAAATGGCAAGGAACTGTCCGGTGAAGGGAAGGGCAGTCCCTTGCATTTAAATAATAGAAAGATTCGTAAAAGAATTTAAAGAAAACCATTGTCAAATTTAAAAGGGGTATGTATAATAACAAATAAGATTTGTGCAATCGTTTTCACTTAGAATCTTTTATTTTTTTATCTGTTTGTGCAAACGTTTGTACAAACCATTAAATTTAGGAGGGGTCTAATAAGGTGAAGAAACTTGCAACGGTATTTCTAGCATTAATGATGGTACTTGGCGTGCTGGCTGCATGTGGCAAGGACGGTGGAAGCACCGGGAAAACGTCAACAAAAGGAAATGAAGGGGAAAGTTCCGGTCAAAGTAGCGAAAGTGATGGAAGCAAGATTGATGCACCAAAGCCTGAAAAGTTAGTCGTTTGGGGAGATAAGGACAAGGAAGCCGGAATTAAGCCGGCCCTCAACAGCTTTGAAGACAAATACGGGATTCAGATTGAATTAAAGACTTTAAGTATTGCTGATAAAATGCGTGAGCGTCTACGCCTTGACGGACCTGCGGGAACTGGACCGGACGTACTGACGTTACCTCATGATCAAATTGGCCAATTGGCCGTTCAGGGGCTGCTTCGTCCGCTTAATGTTCCGGATTCTGTTACGAGCATTTACACGGCTTCATCGATTCAAGCTGAAACCTTTAAAGGCAAGCTTTACGGATTGCCGAAAACTGTTGAAACACCTGTCTTCGTGTACAACAAAGAATATATGGAAAAGCCGCCCGAAACTTTTAAGGAGCTTTGGCAATTGTCCAAGGAGTTGAAAGGAAGCGGCAAATATGGGTTTCTGTTCTTGGGAGACAACTTCTATTATGCTCATGCTTACATGGCTGCATTTGGAGGATATGTTTTCAAAAACAACGGTGGCACGCTTGACCCAACCGATCTAGGGATTAATAACGAAGGTGCGGTGAAAGGGGCAAAGTGGATCGCCAAATGGTATAAGCAAGGCTTGTTCCCTGAAGGAATTGTCGGCAAAAATGGCGGTTCCGCACTAAATGGGCTGTGGGCCGATGGTAAGGTTGCTTCAAAGAATGATGGACCGTGGTCTTATGCGGCATCAAAAGATGCGGGACTTGAATTCGGTGCAGCACCGCTGCCCAAGATGCCTAATGGAGAATATCCGAAAACGTTTATCGGTGTAAAAGGTTGGCACGTCAGTGCATTTACGAAACATCCGGAATGGGCAACGAAACTTGCAGTATGGCTTGGCAATGAGAAAAATTCGAAAATCCGTTATAAAGAGACTGGTGAAATTCCTCCGATAAAATCACTTGTAGATGATCCGTTAATTGCGGAGAATCCTTTGTCGAAAGCGGTATTTGTTCAAGCTCAACGAGGTACTCCGATGCCTAATATTCCGGCTATGAGCCAGGTGTGGGCGCCAATGGCCGACGCGTTGCAGGTTATCGTGACCGGAAAGTCAGAAGTGAAGCCTGCACTTGATCAGGCAGCGAAAACAATCATGACCAATATTGAGCAAATGAATGCAAAATAATGCTTGATTTTTAGTGGTGCCTCACATAAACAGTGGGGTACCGCTTCTCACTTATTCACTAAAGGCGGGCGTGGAAAGGAGTTTCATATGAACACCGCAAACCGAAACAGTACGAGGTATCGAAAAACTGCTGCGACGCTTTCCATTATTCCTGGACTCGGGCAGATTTATAATCGTCAACTATTCAAAGGGTTTGCCTTATTGATTATAGCCATAGCCTATTTTATGGTGTTCGCACATCTTTTTGATATTGGTTTATGGGGAATCTGGACTTTAGGGACAGAACCGTTTCGAGATGATTCACTGTTTCTCATGGTCAAAGGGATTATTGCGCTGTTGGTAATCGGGATTGGCCTTTGTGTTTATGCGTTTAACTTTTATGATGCCTATCAAAACGGTAAGAAAAGAGATCAGGGCCTAAAGGTGAACTCGGTTCGGGAACAGTATCACAATATGCTAGAAGGCGGATTTCCGTATTTGATTTTGACACCGGGATTCTTCTTACTGATTTTTGCTGTTATCTTTCCTATTCTCTTTGTGATTTTGCTTTCCTTTACCAACTACAATTTACGTCATTCACCGCCGGCGCATCTTGTTGACTGGGTCGGTTTTCAGAACTTTATTGATATCTTTCAGCTTGATATTTGGCGTCAGACCTTTCTTGACGTGTTATCATGGACGATCGTTTGGACGCTTGTGGCTACGACCATCCAAATTGCGATCGGCATATTTCTTGCTGTATTGACGAACCAGAAGGATCTGAAATTCAAGAAGTTGATCCGCACGATTTTTATATTACCTTGGGCGGTTCCGGCTTTTGTTTCGATTCTGGTATTTGCCGCTATGTTTAACAATTCTTTCGGAGCGATTAACAACGACATTCTCGCACCTCTTGGAATTGGATCGATTCCATGGCTGACCGATCCGTTCTGGACGAAAGTCGCGCTGATATTCATTCAATCGTGGCTAGGTTTTCCGTTTGTATTTGCGATGGTTACGGGGGTGCTGCAGTCGATTCCGGATGAAATGTATGAGGCGGCAACTGTAGACGGAGCGAGCATTTGGCAGAAGTTTCGGAAGATCACATTGCCGATGGTGCTGTACGCAACCGCACCGATTTTGATTACTCAATATACATTCAACTTCAATAACTTTAATGTCATCTTCCTTTTCAACGGTGGTGGACCCGCTGTGCCGGGATCAACTGCCGGTGCGACGGATATTCTGATTTCGTGGATCTACAGCTTAACTATCAATTCGGCACAATACGCGAAGGCGGCAGCCATTACCATGTTGCTTTCGATCATCGTAATCGCCGTTGCTCTCTGGCAATTCCGGAGAACCAGGTCATTCCAGGAAGAGGATATGATGTGATATGAACATGAAAACGAAACGATTCATTCGATTGACCTTGTCGTACCTGACGATTATGGCTGTAAGTGTCATCATCCTTTATCCCGTTTTATGGATTATCGGTTCCTCGTTGAATCCGGGAAACAGCTTGTCCGGTTCGTCAATGATCCCGGATAACGCTACGTTTTCCCATTACAAGGATTTATTCGATCCTTCGAAAAGTGATTATTTCCTCTGGTATTGGAATACGTTGAAAATTTGTGTGCTGACAAGTTTGTTGACTGTCTTTCTGGTATCTTTAATGGGTTATGCCTTTTCGAGGTTCCGGTTTATCGGTCGTAAGTACGGTTTGATGACGTTCTTATTGTTGCAAATGATTCCAAACTTCGCCGCGTTGATCGCTATCTACGTTTTGGCCCTTGTAACCGGGTTATTGGATACACATTTGGCATTAATATTGCTATATACCGGGTGGCAAATCCCTATGAACATGTATCTGGCTAAAGGGTATTTCGATACGATTCCGAAAGAACTGGATGAATCCGCAAGAATGGACGGAGCGAGCCACATCCGGATTTTCTGGCAGATTGTGATGCCTTTGGCCAAACCGATTTTGTCGGTGATCGCATTGTTTTCTTTCATTGCGCCGTTTGCCGATTTTATTATCGCAGGAATCATCTTGCGAAGTGAGGATAAATATACGCTTGCTGTCGGACTTTACAATTTGATAGCGGATCAATTTGGTGCGAAGTTCACTCAATTTGCAGCAGGAGCCGTTCTGATTGCGGTTCCGATTGGTCTATTGTTCCTTTCTTTACAGAGATACCTCATTTCTGGATTAACCGCCGGGGGTACGAAAGGATAAAACAGGCATCTAACAAAGAACGAACAGACGCAGGAGGTACTTATGGAAGATACAAGTTTCGCGATTCACCCGGGAAAGAGAAGCCAATCCAACGCTGGTTCATACCGTGATGTCGGCTCTGTCCGTGACCATCAATTTGTTGAGAGACAACTGAAGGTTAATGGTGAGAATGGGTATGTGCATTTTCGATTTTACCGAACCGATATTGTCCGTATTGTTATGAATCCTTCGGCAACGCCTTCTATGAAAAGCAGTGTCGCCCTTGTCAAAGAACCAGAAGACGTCGATGTTGAATTACGGGAGATGGAAAATGCTTTAATGTTGCAAACAACGGATCTGACGGTCCATATTCAAAAATCGCCTCTTCGTGTTTCTGTGTACGACAAAGAAGGGCGCGCGCTTGTAACGGAAGGCGAAAGGGGGATGGCCTTTGATGCGGACCGGCGAGTGATTGGTTATAAAAAAATGGAAGAAGACGATCATTTCTACGGATTTGGTGAAAAATCCGGTTTTCTAGATAAGCGCGGAGAGAAACTGACTATGTGGAATACTGATGTGTATGCGCCTCACAATCCGGAAACCGATCAATTGTACCAATCGATTCCGTATTTTATGGTTTTGCGTGAGGGGCGCGCACACGGTCTTTTTCTCGATAACACTTTCAAAACATCCTTCGATATGAGGTCGGAAACCGATACGCTTTCTTTTTCGGCTGAAGGGGGCCAGTTGGACTATTATGTATTGGCTGGTCCTTCTCCAAAAGATGTCCTTGAACAATACACAACACTAACTGGGAAGATGCCGTTGCCCCCGAAATGGGCTCTTGGCTATCATCAGTCGCGGTATAGCTATGAAACGGAACAAGAAGTGAGAGAACTGGCTGAAACCTTTGTAGAAAAAGGGATTCCGTTGGATGCCATTCATTTGGATATTCATTATATGGACGGCTATCGGGTATTTACTTTTGATGAAGATCGTTTCCCTGATCCAAGGAAAATGATCGAAGATCTGAAAGAGCAGGGCATTCATGCTGTGCCGATCGTAGATGCCGGTGTGAAAGAAGACCCGGAATTCCCGATTTACAAGGAGGGTCTTCAACAGGATTTGTTTTGTAAGTATATCGAAGGCAATTTGTTTTTCGGGGATGTGTGGCCAGGAAACAGCGTGTTTCCTGATTTCACGAAGGCAGCCGCACGTAAGTGGTGGGGAGAAAAATACAAATATTATTCCGACCTCGGCATTGAGGGAATATGGAATGATATGAATGAACCTGCCGTCTTTAACGAAACGAAAACGATGGCTCTTAAAGCGATGCATGAAAATGATGGTGATCCGAAAACCCACCGTGAATTGCACAATGTTTATGGGATGCTGATGGAACAATCCACTTATGAGGGAATGAAAAAGTTACTCGGAGGAAAGCGGCCGTTCGTGTTAACCCGTGCCGGTTTTGCCGGCATCCAGCGGTACAGTGCAGTTTGGACGGGGGACAACCGGAGTTTCTGGGAGCATCTTGCGATGACGTTGCCGATGTGTATGAATCTTGGTGTGGCGGGCGTGCCTTTTTGCGGTTCGGATGTGGGGGGATTTGCTCATGATTCCTCAGGGCAGCTGCTTGCCCGTTGGACCCAAGTCGGTGCGTTCCTGCCGTATTTTCGTAACCACAGTGCGTTAAATTTCTTGAGGCAGGAGCCGTGGTCTTTCGGAGAGAAATACGAAACCATCGTGACAAAATATATTCGGTTACGTTATAAATGGATGCCCTACTTGTACACCATATTTAAAGAAGCAAGCGAAAGCGGCGTCCCTGTAATGCGTCCTTTGTTCATTGAATATCCTGACGACTCCAAAACCTATAATCTTTCTGATCAGTTCCTGGTTGGAAAAACTGTGTTAGTTGCACCAATCCTTAAACCGGATACTTTTCACAGGGCAGTCTATTTACCGTCTGGACAATGGTATGACTACTGGACGGATCGAATTTATGAAGGTGGGCAGCATCATTTGATTGAAGCTGATCTGGAGACCCTTCCAATCTTTATAAAGGCCGGTAGCATTTTGCCGGAGGGGGAGGAACGGCAATCAACAGCCGTGCCGGAAGAAAGGATCAATATACATGTCTATCCATGTCGGGGTGAGTTTGCGGGGAAATGGTATGATGATGATGGGGAAACGTTTGAATATCTTGATGAAAAAGCGCTTTTGAAAGAATTTCACTGTCAATTTGATGAGGAAAAGCTTAAACTAAAGATAGAAGATCTCTATAATGGGTTTCAACCTCACTTGGGATCCATGTCTATCGTGGTACACGGTATAGATACGGAAACCGAGGTATGGGTAAATGATAAAAAGGCAATGACCGACCATACGAAATTTGACCATAAAAGGGATATCGTTAAATTGAGTATCTGACAGGAAGGAGGATAGGGAATGCCGGTTACAATCAGAGATGTAGCGAAGTTGGCACAGGTGGCGCCTTCGACGGTTTCGCGGGTCATCGCAGATCATCCTCGGATCAGCCAGGCAACAAAGCGACGCGTGAGAGATGCTATGAAGGAATTAGGCTATCACCCCAATTACAATGCTCGAAGTTTGGTAAACCGAAGTACACAGACAATTGGAGTGGTCATGCCGAGTTCAGGTGATAAAGCGCTGCAAAACCCGTTCTTTCCCGAGGTCATTCGGGGAATCAGTACAAAGGCTCATGAAGAAAAATATGGCTTGTATCTGACTACCGGGAACAGCGAGCAGGAAATCTTCGACGGTGTCGCAGGGATGATTCAAGGTGGTCGTGTAGATGGCATTGTCCTCCTATATTCTCGGATTGACGATGAAATTACGGCCTTTCTGCAGGGAAATTCCCTCCCGTTCACCGTGATTGGGAAGCCGTTTCGCGACATGGATCAAATCACTCATATCGACAATGATAATTTCAAAGCGGCCAAAGAAGCGACCGAGTATTTAATCGGGATGAACCATAGGCGAATTGGCTTTGTCGGAGGAAGTCTGGATCTTGTTGTCACCGTCGACCGACTTACCGGTTACGAGAAAGCGATTCGCACAGCTGGACTGCCTTACAGGGATGATTATATTGTCCATGAGGAATTTCTGAAGGAAGGCGGAAGCGAGGCTATCAAAGAATTGATGTTGTTGGATGCCCCGCCAAGTGGACTGGTGGTCACTGACGATCTGATGGCTCTGGGCATTTTGAATACATTAAATGAAATGGGCATCAGGGTACCTGAGGATATTTCAATAGTCAGTTTTAACGATTTAATGTTGGCGGAAATTTCCACCCCATCCTTAACGTCTGTGTGCATTAACATTTTCGAGTTGGGTTACGAAGCGGTAGATGCGCTTATTGAAAAAATCGATAATCCCGATACTCAGCCGAAACGCATTACAATGCCTCATCATCTTGTTGAGCGAAATTCCTGTCAGACCTTCTTGAAGGAGAAAATGATCAAGTAAACGAATCGCACCTTTATAAGGGAGGTGCGTTTCGTCGTTTCCATGCTGAACTTATTGTTTTCCGGAGTTATTTGTGTTAAAGTGGAAACGCTTAACAAGAAGGAGCCGTTTTTAT
>DASTWO010000076.1:0-3620 GCA_035776675.1 Caryophanales bacterium | reverse complement strand
AATCGGTTTCAGCGCATCCTGCCCATCATGAAAATCAACATGCACAAGCGTCACAAACGCTCCTTTTTCACGAAAAGCTTTTGCCAATTTTACCGAATTCTCCACAACCGTTTCATTTTCATAAGGCGTTCCTTTGATGTTTTCAACGACTCCCTTTTGTAAATCGACAACAACTAGTGCTGTTTTTTCAGGATTCAAGTTCAAATCTGACACTGGTGAAAACTCCTTTCGTTAATCGAAGCATCTATCCATAAGTGTACCACCAAAATTTTTTCCTCTCCGGTAATTTGCTTTTCCACCGGGAAAACCCATTATGTTATGATTATAAAAAAGGAGGAATGGCCCCAATGACCGCAGATTTCAGCAAGCTTTTACAAGAAAAACGCGACGATCATTTAAAAGAAATGAAAGATTTCCTCTCCATCCAAAGTGTAAGCGCACTCTCCGAGCACACGGACGATGTGAAGAAGGGCGCGGAATGGACCGCAGAAGCCCTTAAAAACGCTGGTATGGAAAACGTTAAAATCATGCCGACAAAACGCCATCCTGTTGTATATGGCGACTGGCTGAAAGCCGAAGGAAAACCGACCGTTCTCATTTACGGCCACTACGATGTTCAACCCGTGGATCCTATTGATTTGTGGGAGACTCCACCGTTTGAGCCTGACATTCGTGATAATAAAATTTACGCCCGCGGCGCCACAGATGACAAAGGCCAGGTGTTTATGCACATCAAGGCGTTGGAAACCATCTTACATAAAAATGAGGAACTCCCTCTCAACGTGAAATTCTGCATTGAGGGCGAGGAAGAAATCGGCAGTCCGAATCTCGATGAATTCGTTGACGAAAATCAGGACTTGTTGGCCGCAGATGTACTCGTAGTGTCGGACAACCCCATGATTGAAAAAGGAAAACCGACCGTCTGTTACGGCTTGCGCGGCCTATGCGGCTTGCAAATCGACGTGAAAGGCGCAAAAGGCGACCTTCATTCCGGCCTGTATGGAGGCGGTGTGCAAAATGCGAATCATGCAATAACCGAACTACTTGCTTCCATGCACGATGAAGACGGCCGAATTACTATTGACGGTTTTTACGACAAAGTTTTGTCGCTAAAAGAGGAAGAACGGGAAGCTTACGCAGAATTAGGTTATGACGAAGAAAACACAAGAAAAGAATTGGGTGTACCTGAGCTTTTCGGGGAAAAAGGTTACTCGTTTCTTGAACGGACATGGGTCCGCCCGACTCTCGAAATCAACGGCCTTTACGGCGGGTTCCAGGGCGAAGGGATCAAAACCGTTCTTCCGTCAGAGGCGCATGCAAAAATCACATGCCGGCTTGTCCCGGATCAGGATCCGGCGGAAATCGCCGAATTGATTCGGAAACATATCGACTCGCACACCCCGCCGGGGGTAACCGTCAGCACCGAGCTGTTCGACCAGGGGAAACCGTTTATTACCCCGTTTGATCACCCAGCCATTCAAGCTGCCGGCCGCGCGCTTGAAAAGGCATACGGGGCGGCACCGGCTTTCACTCGTATGGGCGGCTCAATCCCGGTAGTCGAGACATTTTCACAGCTGTTGAAATTGCCTGTTGTCATGCTCGGCTTCGGGCTGCCGGAAGAAAACTTCCATGCACCGAATGAGCATTTCCACCTCGAGAATTTCGACAAAGGAATGGAAACGCTCTGCGACTATTGGTTTGAACTGGAACGTTCATTATAGGTAAGGGGCCTCGTGCCCCTTGCTATTTTTGTATCGGAGTGAAAATCACATGCCTCATCTTCAATCAGTCCAGCTAGAAACCAAAGAGAAATTGCCTGCGGAGTCATTTCCTTTTCAACTTCCGCTGGTGCAAAACTTCCGGCAAATGAACTTCCATGCGCCTGTCACCTTCTTTGTCGGTGAAAACGGCACGGGCAAATCAACCTTGCTTGAATCCATAGCTAGTGCCGCCGATGCCATTACAATTGGTTCAGAGGACCCGAATCCTTCCGGTGAATTGGCAAACTATATGAAATTGATTTGGAAGGTCAAGTTCAGGAAAGGTTTTTTTCTAAGGGCGGATGATTTTATCAACTATACGAAACGCCTGAGTGTCATTCGAAAGGATATGCAGGAAGAATTGGAACGAGTGGATTCGGAATATAAAGATCGGTCAATCATGGCCCGCAACTTGGCACGCCTTCCGTTCAAACGTTCACTTGCGGAAATGGAGGAACTCTATCAAGAAGGGTTGGAAACAAGATCCCACGGCGAAAGTTTCCTCCAATTTTTCCATTCTCGGCTGCGCCCCAACGGCCTATACCTGTTAGATGAACCGGAAACGCCATTGTCTCCGCTGAAGCAGCTATCTCTGATTTCCATGTTGAAAGAAATGACGGCTCAAAACTGCCAATTTATCATTGCCACCCATTCCCCAATCCTTATGGCTTTTCCAGATGCGGCCATTTTGAGCTTTGATGAGCATCCTGTCCATGAGATGTCTTACGATGAACTCGAACACGTCAAACTGACCAAATCATTCCTAAATAATCCAGAACAGTTCCTGAAACACCTTTAATTCAAACAGCGTCAAAAGCCGGCGGATAGACCACTTTTCCATGAATTCTTTCCAGTCCGTTCGGACGAAGCTCCGTTACCATAAACACCTCATCGGAAACAGCGAAAGGAGGTCGGATTCCTTTGGGACGCGCAGAAACAAAGCTGAATCTCGGATAAAATTCCGGATGGCCAAGTACCACAACGACAGGAAATCCTGTTTCCCGGCAAGCGTGTAAACCTTTTTCCACAAGTTTACTGCCGATCCTAGGTTTTGATACTCAGGTTTGACGGACATTGGGGCTAACGAAAGGATTTCCGTGGAACCTTCGTTTGTCTCCAGAAAAACCCGACTGAACAAAATATGCCCAACAATCTCCCCGTTCTTATCTGCGACAAGGGATAATGACGGAATAAAATGTTCTGATTCCCGGATATCATCCACCAAACGCGCTTCGTTTTCCTGTCCGAATGCCAGCGTATGAATTTCTTTTACAGCTTCCTGGTCTTTTCCCATTTCTGCTCTAATCTGAACCATGGCGTCTCCTTTCTCGCGTAAGATATTGTTTTTTATGGATTTCACTCAACTCCGCCAATTGAAAGGAACCTTCTCTTATTTCTCTTACCAATTGATTGGCCTCCGCCCATGCTAAATCATAATCCTCGCGAGAGATTTCCGCCCGATTCAAAGCATCCTCCAGTTCGTCCGCATCTAAAAGCTGAAAATCGCCATCGGGGTTCATCACAATGTCCAAATAAAGATCCTCAAACCACGGAACACCATCCTCCGCTATGCCATACGGTTTGCAAATATCTATGTACCATTGAACGGCATCACCTGCAGCGTCAAACATTGCGGTTTGGGTGTGACAGGCACCTTCCGGGAAATGCTGAACCCAAAGATAGTTGCTATCCGCTACACATAAATATTCCTGATTGTTTTCGACCCATACTGGCTCACTAACCTCTTTCAAATAAAGAAAGCTCACATGGCCGGTAAATTTCTCTGTTTTTAGATAGTCAACATGAAAGGATTTCTTTCGAATCCTTTGCCAATCCTGGCGATCTGCTCTTCTTCGTTTC
>DASTWO010000075.1:0-15711 GCA_035776675.1 Caryophanales bacterium | reverse complement strand
GTTATGACAGGAAGCGGCCAATTCGTGGAGTTGCAGGGAACCGGTGAAGAGGAGACTTTCTCACAAGATGAATTGCAAGTTTTGTTGGGACTTGCTGAGAAAGGAATTGACGAATTGGTTGCCTATCAACAAGAAGTTCTTGGAGAATTAACAAATGCTTTTGCAGGTGGTCAAAAGGGATGATATCAGATGAAAAAAGTGATCATTGCCACGAGGAATGAAGGAAAAGTAAAGGAATTTGCAGCGCTTTTCCAAAGATTTGGCATTGAGGTCCGTTCTCTTCTTGATTTTGAAGAGGCGATTGATGTAGAAGAAACCGGAACGACCTTTGCTGAAAATGCAATGTTAAAAGCGGAGACCATTTCGAAGCAGTTCGGTGAGACCGTGATTGCAGATGATTCAGGAGTGGTTGTAGATGCTTTGGATGGACGGCCCGGTGTATACTCGGCACGTTATGCGGGGGAACAGAAAGATGACGAGGCTAACATTGACAAGGTGTTGAGGGAACTTGAAGGAGTCCCCTGGGACAAAAGAACGGCCCGATTTGTTTGCGTGCTGGCGGTAGCCGATCCGGAACGCGATACCGAGACGTTCTCCGGAAGCTGTGAGGGGTTGATTGCGTTGGAAAGGTCCGGGGAAAACGGCTTCGGTTACGATCCGGTTTTTTATTTGCCTGACAGGGAAAAGACTATGGCTGAGCTGTCCAAATCGGAAAAGAACCGTATCAGTCATAGAGCCCGTGCCATGAAGAAAATGGAGAGCCAGTTGGACGTCTTGAAATCGTAACTTTTTCAGCCCATCCTTTTCATTAGGGATGGGTTTGGTTTTTTTTGAATGGTGTTGACAAGAAATCGGATTTAAGTTATATTAAATCTTGTCGCTGATCAAAGTTAACACTTCCGGCGGATGCCACACATCGTGTGGGCCAAAGTAATAAGCCTCGATTTAAATCTGGGTCCAAATACGCCAAGGAGTATTTGATTTGTGTCTTTATAATGTGCGGGTGTAGTTTAGTGGTAAAACAAGAGCCTTCCAAGCTCTGGTCGTGGGTTCGATTCCCATCACCCGCTTTTATTTTTTTTGGTGAATTCTCGCGGAATAGGCCCCTCGTTGTCATACACTCCGAAAATCTCAATCGTGGAATTGTTCCAGTAGCTCAGCTGAATAGAGCATTAGAGCATCTGAATTCACTGTTTTGGGAAGGAAAGGCTTAAACACACAAAGCTATGGCATCTTGTAACACTTTAACCTAATAGGCGACAGGTGCGTGAGATATGGCACTCTATAATGAATATTTGTCCCAGTAGCTCAGCTGGATAGAGCAACAGCCTTCTAAGCTGTCGGTCGCAGGTTCGAATCCTGCCTGGGACGCCAAAGATTTCCAGACAACCGCTTTCAAGGCGGTCTTTTTCATGTCTCTTTGTATTTTTGAATACAAGGAGGCATTTTTTTGTAGGTTTCGCCCAAATCTGCTGAAAGCGCTTAAAAAATATTTACAAATCACTTTGAAAGTTGTTGCAAGAGTAATGAAAGCGGATACAAGTAAATCCAAAACTCTAAACAGTCAAATATTTTGAAAAACAGGGTTGATTCTCGCCAGAAACGAGCGTATGATAAATCTCAAAATCAATTTCAAATTTGCAAGCGATCCTTCCTGTTAGACATTGGGAAAAGGAGTGCTCTAGTAAGGCATCTTGAGTAGACGGCGCTGCGACTAAGCCGAGAACACTACTTCTTGAACTTACTCTGGGCGCAGGAGTATTTAAACGAATCCTGTTAGATGAAAAAGGAGTGTGAGGGCGATGAGCGATCAATGGATCTTTCTTGGCGGAGAATTCGTAAAGAAGGAAGATGCCAAGATTTCCGTTTATGATCACGGATTTCTATACGGAGACGGGGTGTTCGAAGGAATTCGTGTATATGGCGGCAATGTTTATCGATTGCAGCAACATCTCAAGCGTTTATACAACTCAGCAAAGGCAATCATGTTAGAAATTCCTTATTCTTTTGAAGAATTAAGCGACATTATCGTTCAAGCCGTTCAGAAAAACGCATATCGGGATGCATACATTCGGGTCGTCGTCTCTCGCGGCGAGGGAGATTTGGGCCTTGATCCATACAAATGCAACAACCCCAATTTGATCATTATTGTTGAACAACTCGCCATTTATCCAAAGGAATTATATGAATCGGGTCTTGAGATTGTATCCGTCGGCAGCCGACGGAACGCTCCAGATGTATTAAGCCCGAAATTAAAGTCACTCAATTATTTAAACAACATTTTGGTGAAAATCGAGGCGAACCTGGCGGGGGCAAGCGAGGCCTTAATGATGAATAATCAAGGTTATGTTGCTGAATGTTCCGCAGATAATATTTTTATTGTCAAAGGTGATCAGGTTTTGACTCCTCCCGGATACATCGGGGCACTGGAAGGCATTACGAGAGAAGCTATTATGGAGATTGCCGAAGAGCTTGGTTACGAAATGAAAGAAGAACCGTTTACAAGACATGACGTCTATACAGCGGATGAAGTGTTTCTGACAGGAACTGCCGCTGAGGTCATCGCGGTTGTCAAGGTTGACGGCAGGCAGGTCGGGGATGGAACGCCAGGTGAGAAAACACAAACCTTGCTTCAATCTTTCCGTCGCCAGGTAACCAGTGACGGCGTAAAGGCTTTTGCAGAGAAAGAGAATGTAAGAGTAAGCTAAATAAGATCATATTGAAAAAGACAATGACGGGGTAAAAGCAACAGGGTTCAGGTTTCAACAGAGAGCCGGCGATGGTGGAAATCCGGCGTTACCTTCTGGAGCGACATCTCCTCCGAGTGTCTCCCTGAACGGAGTAGGGGCGGCCGAGTGTTTCATCGAAACACTTGTTACAAAAATGAAACGGGCAATCAAGCCGTTTCCGAGGCGGACATTCGCAAGGATGCCGTGAATCAAGGGTGGTACCGTGAAGTGGAACCTTTCACCCCTTAAGACGGGAGTCTTATGTGGGTGAAAGGTTTTTTCTATTGAAACGGAAGTCAGGCCGAAAAAAATGTGTGAGAGCAAGGGAGGAATGAAGTTGAGTATGGACCTGAGAGATGAGAAAGCGAACAGCGAGAAAACGATGAGCGGGGCGCGCATGTTAGTGGAGGCATTGCGCGAAGAAAAGGTGGAGATGATTTTCGGATATCCGGGTGGTGCGGTCCTGCCTATTTACGATGCCTTATATAAAAGCGGGATTCGACACGTGTTGCCAAGGCATGAGCAGGGAGCTGTTCATGCGGCTGAAGGATATGCGAGAGTGTCAGGGAAACCGGGTGTAGTTATTGCGACGTCTGGACCAGGTGCGACGAACGTGGTTACAGGAATAGCTGACGCGATGATGGATTCGCTGCCTTTGGTTGTTTTTACAGGGCAGGTCGCCTCACAAGTCATTGGTACGGATGCTTTCCAGGAATCAGACGTTATGGGCATCACGATGCCGATTACGAAACATAACTATCAAATTCGAGATACAGAAGAGATCCCGAAGGTCATCAAGGAGGCTTTTCATATTGCCTCAACCGGCCGTCCCGGCCCCGTGGTCATCGACATTCCAAAGGATATTGCCGCCAGAGCCGGAGAATTTCAATATGACCATGAGATTCACCTGCCGGGGTATGATCCCAATGTGACGCCGAACCAGTTGCAAATCCACAAATTGTCGGAAGCGCTCGGGCGGTCGAAGAAGCCCGTTATTCTTGCAGGGGCAGGTGTCCAACACGCAAAAGCGCACCAGGAATTGCGGGAGTTTTCCGATAAATATCATCTTCCAGTTATCCATACTCTGCTCGGACTCGGCGGTTTTCCGGGAGATCATCCCAACTTTCTCGGAATGGCCGGCATGCATGGAACTTACACTGCCAACATGGCTTTGTATGAATGCGACTTGCTTATCAATGTCGGAGCTCGTTTCGATGATCGTGTTACGGGGAATCTCAAGCATTTCGCGCCGAAAGCGAAGGTGGCTCATATTGATATTGATCCGGCGGAGATCGGGAAAAACGTTCCGACGCAAATTCCGGTTGTGAGCGACGCCAAGTTGGCGTTGCAGGCTTTGATTGATGCCGATGGACCGGTACCGGAAGCGGGAGAATGGCATGAAACCCTGAAACAAAATAAAAAGGAGTTCCCGCTCTGGTATGAGAAAGAGGGCCGGCAATTGAAGCCGCAGCCACTCGTCGAAATGATCCATCGCCGGACAAACGGGAAAGCCATCGTTGTAACTGATGTCGGCCAGCATCAAATGTGGGCAGCTCAATATTATTCCTTTCAAAATCCGCGACATTGGGTAACATCAGGCGGGTTGGGGACCATGGGCTTTGGTTTGCCGGCTGCCATTGGCGCTCAACTTGCCGAACCGGAGAAACCGGTAGCGGCCATCCTTGGAGACGGTGGATTCCAAATGACTCTTCAGGAATTGGGGGTTCTCCAGGAACTTCAATTGCCGGTAAAAGTCTTTATTTTCAATAATGGATCACTCGGTATGGTAAGACAATGGCAAAGTTTCTTTTACAATGAACGTTATTCAGAATCTTTGCTTCCGGTTCAACCGGATCTACAGAAACTGGCTCAAGCCTACGGGATGAAAGGATTGTCGGCACAAACCCCTTATGAGGCGGAAATCGCCGTGCAGGAAGCATTGAAAACCGAAGGGCCGGTATTGGTGAACTTTCAAATTCCTCAGGAAGAAAATGTGTATCCCATGGTGGCTCCCGGAATGGGACTTCATGAAATGACAGGGGTGAAACCATGAAACGAATAGTGACAGCGAGAGTAACGAATCAGGCAGGTGTCCTGAACCGGGTGACGGGCTTATTCTCCAAAAGGCATTTTAATATTGAAAGCATTACAGTAGGCCATACAGAGACTCCGGGGATATCGAAAATGACGTTTGTGGTTCACGTTGAAAGCAAGCGGGACACAGAACAACTGATGAAGCAACTTAACAAACAAATTGACGTATTAAAGGTATCTGATATTAGCGACCAGCAGGTAGTCGCTCGGGAATTGGCCCTGATCAAGGTGATGGTGAACGCGCAAACTCGAAGTGAAATTGTCGGACTTGTCGAACCTTTCCGGGCAGGCGTTATTGACGTAAGTCGTGATAGTTTGACAGTTCAGGTTACAGGAGATTCTGAAAAAGTTGAAGCCTTGATTGACCTATTGAAGCCATACGGGATTAAAGAGCTGGCTCGTACCGGCATCACTGCCTTTCCAAGGGCAGCACAAAAACCCGTTACCAAAATGAAGCAATATTCCATTATTAAATAGAAAACAGAGGAGATGATTAGGATGGCAAAAGTTTATTACAACGGAGATGTAAATGAAGGGGTTCTACAAGGGAAAAAGGTTGCGGTGATTGGGTACGGATCACAAGGTCACGCACATGCGCAAAATCTTCGGGAAAGCGGCTTTGAGGTTGTTGTAGGTCTGAGAAAAGGGAAGTCATGGAACAAAGCGGAGGATGACGGTTTTCAGGTATTGCCGGTGTATGAAGCCGCGGAACAGGCGGATGTTATTTCGGTCTTGCTGCCAGATGAACTCCAGACAGAGGTTTATGAAAATGAAATCAAGCAAGGATTAACTGAAGGAAAAACACTGGTATTTGCACACGGATTCAATATTCATTTTCACCAAATTGTCCCGCCAGAAAATGTTGACGTGATTTTGGTGGCGCCAAAGGGTCCTGGTCATATTGTTCGGCGTACTTTTGTTGAAGAGGCTGGTGTTCCGTCACTTGTTGGTGTTCATCAGGATTACAGCGGAGAAGCAAAGAATACAGGACTCGCTTATGCGAAAGGTATCGGGGCGGGGCGAGCCGGAATTCTCGAAACGACTTTCAAAGAAGAAACAGAAACCGATCTTTTCGGAGAGCAGGCCGTCCTTTGCGGCGGGTTGACATCATTAATCAAAGCCGGTTTCGAAACGCTGGTAGAAGCCGGATATCAGCCGGAATCCGCTTATTTCGAATGTCTCCATGAAGTGAAATTAATCGTTGATTTGATTTATGAGGGTGGTCTTGAAACGATGCGTTATTCGATTTCCGATACGGCTGAATGGGGGGATTTCCAATCAGGGCCACGCGTGATTGATGAGCACGTTAAAGAGAATATGAAGGCGGTTTTGGCGGATATTCAAAGCGGAAAGTTCGCGAAAAACTGGATTCTCGAAAACCAGGCCAACCGACCGGTGTTCAAAGCGACTCGAGAGCGGGAGCGGAATCAGCAAATCGAAAAGGTGGGACGTGAGCTTCGCGGCATGATGCCATTTGTCAAACAAAAAGGGAAGGAAGTGGTGATTGATGCGAAAAATTAACATTTTTGATACAACCCTTCGGGACGGGGAACAATCGCCGGGAATTAACTTGAATTTCTCTGAGAAAATGGAGATCGCCAAACAGTTGGAACGGCTTGGTGTGGATATCATCGAAGCGGGCTTTCCTTCTTCCTCACCGGGTGATTTCAAGTCAGTCAAGGCCATTTCCGAATCCATTAAAGGATGTTCGATTACCGGTTTGTCCAGGACAAACCGGCAGGACATCGATACAACATGGGACGCCTTGAAAAATTCCGAGGAGCCGCGGCTTCACGTGTTTCTAGCCACTTCACCGATTCATATGACCTATAAATTGAAACAAACGCCTGATCAAGTTATCGAAAATTCGGTGGATGCGGTGAAATATGCGGCAAGCCGTTTTCCTCATATTGAATGGTCGGCTGAGGATGCGACACGTTCGGATCTTGATTTCTTAATCCGTATTGTTACACAAGTCATTGATGCCGGAGCGACAGTGATTAACCTTCCCGATACGGTCGGTTATACAACACCCGAGGAGTACGGACGGATGTTTTCGGAAATAAGGCAGCATGTTCCGAACATAGATCGAGTGACATTGTCCGCCCATTGCCATGATGATCTTGGGATGGCGGTTGCGAATTCACTAGCGGCCATTGAGAACGGAGTCGACCAGATCGAAGGCTGCATCAATGGAATCGGGGAGCGTGCCGGCAATGCTTCACTTGAGGAAATTGCTGTGGCGTTAAGAATTCGAGGGGATTTTTATCAAGCTGAAACAGGTCTGAATTTGCAAGAAATCAAGCGTACCAGCGCGCTAATCAGTAAATTGACAGGTGTCATGATCCCGCCGAACAAAGCAGTAGTGGGGGACAACGCCTTCGCCCATGAAGCCGGTATTCATCAGGACGGTGTTTTGAAGGAGAAAACCACCTACGAAATTATTTCGCCGGAGCTGGTGGGAACCGCCTCAAACAGACTCGTATTGGGGAAACATTCCGGGCGCCACGCTTTTAAAGATAAGATGAGCGCTCTCGGTTATGAACTAACAGATGACGAGTGCAAAAAGGTATTTAAAGCCTTTAAAGAACTGGCAGATAAGAAAAAGAATATTACAGATGAAGATCTGTTTGCATTGATGACGGAAGAACGGGCAAGTGCTGAGGAAAAGGGTTACGAAGTTGTCGACGTTCAGGTGCAGTACGGAACCAATAATATTCCGACGGCAACGATGACTTTAAAGACCCCGGAGGGAGACGTCATTCAAGAGGCGGCGACCGGTTCGGGGAGTGTCGAGGCAATCTACAATACGATTGAGCGAATGGTCAGCTTGCCTGTACATCTTGACGATTATCGAATTCAGTCGGTTGGAGAAGGGCGCGATGCCCTTGCCGATGTTTATGTGAAAGTAACAATCGACCAGGTCGAGGGCAGTGGCCGCGGAACTGCGCAGGATGTTCTTGAGGCATCTGCAAAAGCTTACACCAACGCAGTGAACCGAGTGGCGAAACTTCACAGCAGCCATCGAGAGTTTGCCGGCCAATCCTAACAGAAGGTTTGGAATCAGGCCGAAGAAAATGTGTGAAAAAATCGGAGGGAGTTGAGCTTCCTCCAACTCAGATTTCCAACATCTTAATGGGAGAGGGATGAGAACTATGGAAAAACGTATCGCGGTTTTGCCGGGAGATGGTATTGGTGAGGAAGTGGCAAATAATGCGGTGAAAGTTTTGAAGACGATCGGTCGACAATACGGACACACTTTCCATTGTTCCTTTGCACCGGTTGGCGGAGAAGCTGTAGATAAAGAAGGAAGACCGTTGCCGGAAGAAACACTTAAACTTTGTCAGGAGAGTGATGCGGTCCTTTTCGGAGCAGTCGGGGGGCCTAAATGGGATAGCGTTCCTGCTGAACAACGTCCCGAGAAAGGCCTGTTGCAGCTGCGAAAATCGCTGGATTTGTTTTCAAACTTGCGTCCGGTTAAAGTGTTTCCCGGTCTGGCGGCACATTCTGCTTTAAAGAAAGAGATTGTACAGGATGTTGACTTCGTTATTGTACGGGAATTGACCGGAGGGTTATATTTCGGTAAACCAAGTGGAAGGCAAGGATCCGGAAATGAGGAAGAAGTCGTTGATACTTTGCATTATAAAAGAAATGAGATTGAAAGGATCGTGGAAAAGGCATTCCAACTGGCGGAGCACCGTAATGGAAAGGTGACTTCTGTTGATAAAGCGAATGTTCTGGAGTCCAGCCGGTTGTGGCGAGAAATCGCTGAAGAAACAGCGAAGCGTTACCCGGATGTTCAGTTGGAACATATGCTTGTTGATCGAGCAGCTATGGAGTTGATCGCCAATCCAAGACAGTTTGATGTCATTGTGACGGAGAACATGTTTGGGGATATCCTGAGCGACGAAGCTTCCATGTTGACAGGGTCGATGGGATTACTTCCGTCGGCCAGCCTTAGTGAAGATGGCCCTGGTTTGTACGAACCAGTACACGGTTCTGCCCCGGAAATTGCAGGAGAGAACAAGGCAAATCCATTGGCCGCGATTTTGTCCGTTGCCATGATGCTTCGCCTTTCGTTCCGAATGGGAGAAGAGGCGGAAGCTGTTGAAAAAGCAGTCGCTGAGGTGTTGGACGCTGGATACCGAACCTCCGATATTGCCGGTCTGAAACAGCGGACAATTGGTACAAAGCAGATGACCGAACAAGTGCTGTTTGCGCTTGAAGAGGACACGACAACAGCTGGAATCATGGCTGCTTACGCATAAACCAGAAAAATCGGAGGTCGAACAAGGAAGCTTATAAGACTTTGGCCTCCGGTTACGGAAATCTGGAATGGGAGAGGATTGCGATGGCGCAAACCATTTTTGAAAAGATATGGGCGGACCATGTAGTCGCCGGTGAAGAAGGTCGACCCGCTATGCTTTATATTGACTTGCATCTGGTGCATGAAGTTACTTCGCCGCAAGCATTTGAAGGCTTACGGTTGGCAGGGCGAAAGGTTCGCAGATCCGATTTAACTTTCGCAACAATGGATCACAATGTACCGACTGTGGATCGATTCAACATTCGAGATGAAATTGCCCGTAAACAAGTGGAGACATTGAAGAAGAACTGTGATGCATTTGGGGTACCGCTTGCTGATCTCAATAGTCCGGACCAGGGGATCGTCCATGTCATCGGTCCGCAATTAGGGCTCACCCAGCCTGGAAAAACCATTGTTTGCGGTGATAGCCATACCTCGACACACGGTGCGTTTGGCGCATTTGCTTTTGGAATCGGTACGAGTGAGGTAGAACATGTACTGGCAACGCAAACATTGTGGCAGGCAAAGCCGAAAACGTTGCAAGTCAAAGTCGACGGTGAGCTCGGTACGGGTGTAACCGCGAAGGATGTCATATTAGCGGTGATTTCCAAATATGGCGTTAATGTAGGGGCCGGTTCGGTTATTGAATTTACCGGAGACGTTATCCGCGCCATGTCTATGGAAGAACGGATGACCTTGTGCAATATGTCCATTGAAGCGGGAGCGAGGGCAGGATTGATCAGTCCGGACGAAACAACCTTCGACTATTTAAAAGGGAGAAGGTATGCTCCGGAAGGCGAGGCGTTTGACAAGGCGGTCGAGCGTTGGAGAGCACTCGCCACTGATGCTGGCGCGGAATATGATCGGACAATTGAATTGAATGGCGCGGATATTGAGCCGCAAGTCACATGGGGTACGAATCCTTCAATGGGAGTTCCTGTTCACGGAACGGTGCCGGATCCCGGGGATTTCGAAGATGAAGGGGAACGAGGCACGATTGAACACGCACTTGAATATATGGGGCTTGAACCGAAAACGCGGATAATCGATATTGAGGTGCAACATGTGTTTATCGGGTCCTGCACGAATTCAAGAATCAGTGATTTACGAGCGGCGGCGAAAATTGTGCAAGGGAGGCGGGTTTCTCCCAATGTCCGTGCAATGGTAGTCCCGGGTTCCCGTCAGGTTAAACAACAGGCTGAAACCGAAGGGATTGACCAAATCTTTCGGGAGGCGGGTTTTGAATGGCGGGAATCCGGATGCAGCATGTGTCTTGGCATGAACCCCGATATTGTACCTGAAGGGGAACGGTGCGCTTCTACTTCCAACCGCAACTTTGAAGGCCGGCAGGGAAAAGGGGCGAGGACCCATCTAGTCAGCCCGGCGATGGCCGCTGCGGCCGCGATTACAGGAAAGTTTACGGACGTCCGCAAGTTCGACGCCGTCAAGGAGGGGGCGTAAGATGGAACCGTTTGTATCTTTCACAGGAAATGCCGCTGTGTTGGACCGGATGAATGTCGATACCGATCAGATTATTCCGAAGCAATTCCTGAAACGGGTTGAACGGACCGGATTTGGGCAGTTTCTGTTTTTCGACTGGCGATTTGAGAAAGACGGATCGGAGAACCCGTCATTTGAATTGAATCAGCCGGAAAACAAAGGGGCCGGAATTTTGATCGCGGGGAAGAATTTCGGTTGCGGGTCTTCACGTGAACATGCTCCCTGGGCGCTGGCCGATTACGGCATTCGGGTCGTGATTGCTCCAAGTTTCGCGGATATTTTTTATAATAATTGTCTGAAGAACGGTCTGCTTCCTGTCGTACTTGATGATAAAGAGGTACGGCGGTTGATGGACCAGGTTCAAGAAGGACGAAACGAGTTAACAGTTGATTTGCGAAGTCAAACGGTGACAGATGAAGCAGGGACGGTCACGTCTTTCGAAATGGACAGTTATTGGAAGGAAATGTTGTTGGAAGGAAAAGATGAAATCGCGTTGTCGCTTGAGTATGAATCTCAAATTGCCGCATATGAACAGAAGCAAGCATAGTCATCTTTGTCCGGCAAGCTCCGGCACTTTGTGTCGGGGTTTTTCTATGTCAACGGATTTCCTTGTGGGACAAGTCATAACCTGTTAAACTGATAAAGATTTCAACAGTGATACGGAGCGATTTGCATGAGCGGATATGGCAAGGTGATTCCTCTTCCCGGCCTCCATGATCGATATGTCGATAAAGGGATCGAAGAAATCAAAAAAGGACTCTATGTCAGTGCGGAAAAGTGTTTTCGGCAGGCTCTGGAATTGGGGGAGAGCACGAAAGTTCATTTCGGCATGATGATGTGCCTCTATCAACTTGGGAAATTAATAGAGGCCAGAGAGTATTGTGAGGAACTATTTGACGCAGAATTTGATACCGAGAAAGATTTTTACGATTATTTACAGGTATATGTTCTCGTTCTTAAAGATTTACAGGAGTACGAAGAAGCTGTAAGTGTATTGAAAACAGTTTTACAAAATCAGTATGTGTCCTCGAGGGAAATGACAGAACAATGCCATCAGTGGTTGCGGTTTTTTCTTGAAAGTATTGAAGAAACAGGTGGACAAGGGGAAGAATCACAAAGTCTTAAAGCCTTGGACATTCATGAAGGAGCCGGGGATGTAGGATGGAATCCAAAGCAGATTCGAGATCATTATCTTAAGGAATTGGATGAAATAAAAGACACTTTGCGGGATAAAGGCGGCAACCCTTACATCAAAAGTGCGATCTTGAAAGATTTAAAGGAGAAGGAACTCAATGTCACGGTTCCGGTCCACAAGTTCGGACAGGATGTTTCTGTGGACATCGGCGAGATGAAGGAGATCACTGAGGATGATTTTTTTGTTGCTGTTAGGGAGTGTTTGTCGAAAGCTTTGGAATCAGACAACCCTACCTTGTATAACATGGCGCTGCAACTCTGGGAACATTTTATGATCACCATGTTTCCTCTTGAGATTGAACCTTCAGACCCGGAAATATGGGCGGCAGCTGTTTATAAGATGGTTCATGATATGAGCGGAATGGCTATCAGCCAACGAAAAGCCGCAGAAGCCTTCCAAGTTTCAGAACAGAAACTAATAGAGGCGGAAGAGAAAATTGTAGAGGCCGAAAAAACAACAACGGTTTAGGAGATTTATGCTTATTTTTGTTCATAGGAATAGGACCTTATGTGATATACTCGACGCTATTTCAATTGAGTGTTAGGATTGAAAACGGAAGTTCCTATGTTATAATGTAAGGGTTGTAATTGAACGGAAGACATTAAGTTATTGGTTGGAGGGAAAGGAATTTATGACTGCGAATTGGGAAAAAACGGAGAATAACAAAGGTGAACTCACCGTTACAGTAGATAAGGAACGGTTGGATGAGGCGCTTGACGAGGCTTTCAAAAAAGTCGTGAAACAAGTGAATGTCCCCGGATTCCGGAAGGGGAAGGTTCCTCGGGTGATTTTCGAACAGCGCTTTGGAGTAGAATCACTTTATCAAGATGCGCTAGATCTGCTGTTGCCCAAGGCTTACACTGAGGCGGTTGAGGAAGCTGACATCGAACCGGTTGACCAGCCTGAGATCGATATTGAACAGGTCGAGAAAGGCAAGGAAGTCATATTCAAGGCAACCGTTACCGTTAAGCCGGAAGTGAAACTTGGAGAATACAAAGGTCTTGAGGTTGAGGAACAAGATACCGAAGTGACCGATGAAGAAGTTGAAAATGAAGTTAAACAACACCAGGAACGTTTGGCCGAGCTCGTTGTTAAGGAAGAAGGTAAGATTGAGGACGGCGACACGGTTGTCATTGACTTTGAAGG
Source organism: Caryophanales bacterium (assembly GCA_035776675.1). Lineage (GTDB taxonomy): Bacteria > Bacillota > Bacilli > Bacillales > DASSOY01 > DASSOY01. Next base: position 2,741 of record DASTWO010000075.1, on the reverse strand, counting down.
TTTCATAGACGATGAGCCGTTCGAAGGCGGAAAGGCCGAAAATCATTCTTTGGAAATCGGCTCGGGATCATTCATTCCAGGGTTTGAAGAGCAGCTTGTCGGCGCTGAAGCAGGGGATGATAAAGAAGTCAAGGTCTCGTTCCCGGAAGACTACCACGCTGATGAATTGAGCGGCAAAGAAGCTGTCTTCAAGGTGAAGATTCATGAGATCAAGCGCAAGGAACTTCCAGAGCTGGATGACGAGTTTGCCAAAGATGTGAACCAGAATGTCGAAACACTCGACGAATTAAAGAAGGAATTGCGCAGTAATCTGGAAGAACAGAAAAAACAAAACGCGGAAAATCAACAACGGGATACCGTTGTGGAACAAGCGAGTGAGAATGCGGAAATCGAACTTCCGGAAGTGATGATTGAGAATGAACTCGATCGCATGAAGCAGGAATTCGAACAGCGTCTCCAGGCGCAAGGGGTTACCCTTGATATGTATTATCAGTTTTCAGGAACTGACGAAAGCGCCTTGCGTGAGCAAATGAAAGGGGATGCCGAAAAGCGGTTGCGCGCCAACCTGACCCTCGAGGCGATTTCCAAAGCTGAGAATGTCGAAGCAAGTGACGACGACGTTGAAAAAGAACTGGAGAATATGGCTGAAACGTACAATCAGTCGGTAGAAGATATTAAGCAATTGTTGGCCGCTCAGGGCGGTGGAACGAACGCCATTAAGGAAGACTTAAAGCTTCGGAACACCGTTGAATTTCTTGTCGAACAGAGTAAGACCGTAGAGCCGAAAGACAAAAGCGAAGAAGAACAGGACGAAAAAGAATAAAAATACAAAGAAACCGGCGGACATGCCGGTTTCTTTCCTTAAGGTTTCAATGATTTGAAAGCAAAGACACGAGTGCACTCGTGTCTCTTGTTAGATATTGGGGCTTTAGACCTGTTTTAATGTGGTCGGATTGAGGAAGAATAACATAAGAATCCCCGCTCTCACATAAAACTAAGGAAAGGGGCGGTTCCGACGGGGGATTCGGGAAAGGTGTTTTTGTTTTCGTTTCACATAAGGTTTGTGGTACAATGCGTACATAATTGGATAGCTGAATCGTAACTTGACCACTGAATGTAGTGATCATTAGTAAGGGGTGATTTCGTGTTTAAATTTAACGAGGAAAAAGGACAGTTGAAATGTTCATTTTGCGGGAAGACGCAAGATCAGGTTCGTAAACTGGTCGCAGGACCGGGTGTATATATTTGCGATGAATGCATTGAATTATGCACGGAAATTGTGGAAGAAGAACTGGGCTCCGAAGAAGGTGTGGAATTCAAGGAAGTTCCGAAACCACAGGAAATTCGCGGAATTCTTGATGATTATGTGATTGGTCAGGAACAGGCTAAGAAGAATTTGTCCGTGGCCGTTTACAATCATTATAAGCGGATCAATGCCAGCAACCACAGCCATGATGATGTAGAACTTGCAAAAAGTAACATTGTGATGCTTGGACCGACAGGAAGCGGAAAGACTTTACTTGCGCAAACATTGGCCAGGATTCTGAACGTGCCGTTTGCGATCGCCGATGCGACCTCGTTAACGGAAGCTGGTTATGTGGGCGAAGACGTTGAAAACATATTGTTGAAATTAATTCAATCTGCGGATTACGACGTCGAGAAGGCGGAGAAGGGCATTATTTATATCGATGAAATCGATAAGGTTGCCCGGAAATCGGAGAATCCGTCGATTACCCGTGACGTTTCCGGTGAAGGGGTACAGCAAGCCTTGCTGAAAATTCTTGAGGGAACAACAGCAAGTGTACCGCCTCAAGGTGGAAGAAAACATCCGCATCAGGAATTTATTCAAATCGATACAACCAATGTATTGTTTATTTGCGGCGGTGCCTTTGACGGGATCGAACAAATTGTCAAACGTCGCCTCGGCAAGAAGGTCATTGGTTTCGGATCCGATTCGAAAACACCGGATCTTGATCAGAGCGAATATTTGAAAAAGGTATTGCCTGAAGACCTGTTGCGTTATGGTTTAATCCCGGAATTCATTGGCCGTCTTCCGGTAACAGCAAGCTTGACACCGCTTGATGAAGAAGCGCTTGTGGAGATTCTGACAAAGCCGAAAAACGCTCTTGTCAAGCAGTACAAAAAACTGTTGGAACTTGATAATGTCGAATTGGAATTCACTGAAGATGCGCTTCGTGAAATTGCAAAGCTTGCCATCAAAAGAAAAACAGGGGCTCGCGGTTTGCGTTCCATCATCGAGGGTATTATGTTGGATGTGATGTTCGACTTGCCATCGAAAGAAGACATTGTCAAATGTACAGTTACAAAGGATACTGTTACGGATGAAGTACCGCCTACTTTTGTCCTTGAAGACGGTACTGTCGTCGAAGAGAAGAAAGAACCGCGGGAAAGCGCCTAATCTCACGGGGAAGAACGTCATTTCCTGTTCGATACATTTGCATCAGACAGAAAAACCAACTGAATGGCCATTCGGTTGGTTTTTTTACTTGTGTGCCCGGCATGGGTGCAGGCTATAGGGTGAGAGTCCCGAACAGTGAAGGCAGTAGTAGTTGTAGCTTAAGGCAAGGGCATGGAGGGCCACCTCGTGTCTGGAGGAAGCCGGTGGCAAACTTCCGCCCTGAGGAACACGAACCTCATACGAGGCTAGGTGACATTGGATGAGTCTGCAAGACAAGACAAAGTCCTTACTGCCAAAGGTGTCACAGAGTAAATGAGGCAGG
>DASTWO010000074.1:0-3489 GCA_035776675.1 Caryophanales bacterium | reverse complement strand
AATTGCGTTTCCATACGCAAACCGGGGGTTCGACGTTGACGGCCCAGCAGCCGGATAACAACGTGGTTCGTGTAACCATTCAGGCGCTTTCGGCTGTGCTTGGCGGGACACAGAGTTTGCATACGAATTCTCGTGATGAAGCATTGGCTTTGCCTACGGAGGAGTCTGTACGTATTGCTTTGCGCACACAACAGATCCTCGCTCACGAAAGCGGTGTTTCGGATACGGTCGATCCGCTGGGCGGTTCCTATTACGTCGAATCGCTGACTGATGAGCTTGAAAGCAAAGCGAACGATTACCTAGAGAAGATCGCTGACTACGGTGGAGCGGTTCAGGCCGTAGAAGAAGGTTATATGCAGCGGGAGATCCATCAGGCTGCTTATGAAACGCAAAAAGCGATTGAAAAAGAAGAGGAAATCGTCGTCGGCATGAACAAATTCCAGTTGGAAGATGAGCCGAAGCCGGAATTGCATCGAATCGACCCTGAGCTTGCCCGGAAGCAGGAGGAGAAACTTACGGTTGTACGGGAGAAACGAGACGGGGATCGAGCGAACGCTCGTTTGAAAGCGTTGCGCGAAGGAGCGAAAGGAAGCGACAATCTTATGCCGTTAATCATTGATTGTGTACGGGATTACTGCACAATCGGGGAAATTTGCGGTGTGTTGCGTGAGGAATTCGGCGAATATACCGGAATTTAAATGCAGAGGAGAGGGAACATGAAAAAGAACATTCGCGTGTTAATCGCCAAGCCGGGATTGGATGGCCACGATCGCGGGGCGTTAATTATTTCGCAAGCTTTACGGGACTACGGAATGGAAGTGATTTACACGGGCTTGCGGCAAACGCCGGCGCAAATTGCCGCGGCTGCTGTTCAGGAGGACGTGGATGCTATAGGCTTATCCTGTCTTTCGGGAGCCCACAATGAATTGTTTCCCGAGATTGTGAGGTTGCTTGCGGAAAAAGGGGCCGAGGATATTATTGTAGTCGGCGGCGGTGTGATTCCGTGGGAAGACATTCCGTTTTTGGAGTCGAAGGGTGTTCAGAAAGTCTTTACACCGGGGACGCCGACAGCGGAAACTGCAAAATTCATTGAACAGGCAGTGTATGAACGGGACGGAATTGAAATTGAGGTGGAAGGGGTGGCCGATGCCCCCGGTAAGATTGATCATATCGGCATTGCAGTTTCTTCCCTTGATGAGGCACTTCCCTTTTATGTGGAACAGTTAAAGCTTAAATTGGACGGCATCGAAGAGGTGGAGGCCGAAGGTGTGAAAGTCGCCTTTTTGACCGTTGGAGAAACAAGGTTCGAGTTACTTGAACCTTTGTCCGAAACCAGCCCAATTGCAAAGTTTATTAGCAAGCGCGGTGAAGGTATTCATCATATCGCTCTGGGTGTGAAAGATATCGCAGGCCGAGTCAGAGAATTGATGAAAAACGGTGTGCAAATGTTGAATGAAGAACCAAAAGAAGGTGCAGAAGGGGCGCAGGTGGCTTTTATTCATCCTAAAGCAGCGCACAGTGTATTGTACGAACTGACGGAGAAGGAGGAGGCATAGAGATGGACATCTACGATAAAATTAATGAACTTTATGATAAACGCCGTGAGGTACAATTAGGTGGCGGTGACGAACGCATTGACAAGCAGCATGACAAAGGAAAGTTAACCGCCCGCGAACGGATTGACATCTTGGTAGATGAGGGCACGTTTGTTGAATTAAATCCATTTATCAAGCACCGCGGCGGTGGATTTGGAATGGAAGACAATGAAGCTCATGGAGAAGGCGTTGTGACCGGATATGGCAAGGTTGACGGCCGACCGATCTATCTTTTTGCGCAAGACTTTACTGTGTTCGGAGGCGCGCTTGGAGAAATGCACGCGCAGAAGATCGCTCACGTCATGGATCTCGCTGCCAAAAACGGTTTTCCTTTTATTGGATTGAACGATTCGGGAGGCGCAAGAATTCAGGAAGGAGTCGTTTCACTTGACGGATACGGACATGTGTTCTATCGTAATTCTATATACTCCGGTGTGATTCCGCAAATTTCCGTGATTATGGGACCTTGTGCCGGCGGAGCTGTTTATTCTCCGGCGATTACCGATTTCGTCATTATGGTGGAAAAGACAAGCCAAATGTTCATCACTGGTCCGAAGGTGATCAAAACCGTAACAGGCGAAGATATTTCCAGTGAGGATCTGGGTGGAGCCGCTGTACATAGCTCGAAAAGCGGGAACGTTCATTTCACGGCAGAAACAGAAGAACATGCATTAAACCAGGTTCGGGAATTGCTGAAATATTTGCCGCAAAATCATCAAGAAAAAACACCTGTGCTTGAAACGGAAGAAAGAGACGATTATTTGCCGGATGTAGCCGATCTCGTTCCTTTCGACTCGACCAGGCCATACGATGTTCGGGATGTGATCGCCCAGGTTGTGGATGACTGTTCTTTTATGGAGGTCCATAAGAACTTCGCGAAAAATATTGTTGTCGGATTTGCCCGCCTGAAGGGTGAGACGATCGGTTTGGTGTGCAATCAGCCGAAAACCATGGCCGGCGGGCTCGATATTGATTCTTCGGATAAGGCATCGCGTTTTATCCGCCTGTGTGATTCATTTAATATTCCGATCGTTACTTTTGAAGATGTTACCGGCTTTTTCCCGGGAATCAAGCAGGAACACGGCGGAATTATACGACACGGTGCAAAGATTTTATATGCCTATTCCGAAGCGACAGTGCCGAAGATGACTGTTATTTTACGGAAGGCTTACGGCGGTGCTTATGTTGCGCTTAATAGCAAATCAATCGGGGCGGACCTGGTTTATTCTTGGCCAAATGCGGAAATTGCAGTAATGGGTCCAGACGGCGCGGCCAATATTATTTTCTCTAAAGAAATCGAAGCAAGTGATAATCCGGAAGAAACCCGGGCAGCCAAAATCGAAGAATACCGCGAGAGATTTGCTAATCCGTACGTAGCGGCGGCAAATGGAATGGTTGACGATGTGATTGACCCTCGTGAGACTCGGATCAAGTTGATTCAGGGACTTGAGATGCTGCAAAATAAGCACGAGGATCGGCCCGATAAAAAACACGGAAATATCCCTCTTTAAAATTTCTTGGAGAAATAAGGTAGTGAATCAGGAAAGGGTTGAGATCATGGTTAATCGAGAGCGTCTTGTTGAACAATTTCTTGAGCTTGTTCAGGTTGATTCGGAAACCAAATATGAAAGACAAATCGCTGATGTATTGAAAAATAAATTCACCGAACTAGGGCTTAATGTAGTCGAGGATGATGCTGCCGAAAAAACCGGGCATGGTGCCGGCAACCTCATTTGCACTTTTGAAGGAAACAGCGAAGGTGCCGATCCCATCTATTTCACCTCGCATATGGAGACGGTTGTGCCTGGAAAAGGGATACAACCCCAGATTGAGGATGATATCATCAGCAGTGATGGAACAACGATTCTGGGGGCGGATGATAAAGCGGGCCTGG
>DASTWO010000073.1:0-36397 GCA_035776675.1 Caryophanales bacterium | reverse complement strand
ACCGGAAACATAAGGTTCTTAAGAAATCTATGGGTTGGCGATACTCTGTGGGTGCAATAAGAGGACCCGTGGTGTAGTGGTTAACATGCCTGCCTGTCACGCAGGAGATCGCCGGTTCAAATCCGGTCGGGTCCGCCATTTTCAGAAATTCCTGCATCAAGTTGAAAATTAAGATATAATGGAAACCGAAACCTTAGGATCTCTTCCTAAGGATTTTTTAGGTTTGGGTGAGGCTTATGGAAGATGAGTTTTCTTTCATCAAACACATTACCCCGAAGCAATATGTCCAACCCTCGTTGATTCACGGGATTGGAGACGATGCGGCACTGTTTGCCGGGGACGAAGCGTTTGAAGAAATCGTATGTATGGATACAATGGTAGAAGGTATTCATTTCTCCCGGGAGACCTTGTCCCCGTATGATATTGGTTATAAGGCATTGGCTGTCAATATTAGTGATGTCGCGGCAATGGGAGGTTTTCCTACCTATTGTTTGGTTTCGGTTGCGGTTCCGAAAAGCTGGCGGCCTGACTTGGAGAAAGTATACGCAGGTCTGGCTGATTTGGCAAAAGCACAAGGCATTGATTTAATCGGTGGGGATACGGTTTCCGCGAAAGAAGGATTTGTGATGACTGTCACAGTATTGGGCCGTGTGGAAAAAGAACGGCATTTGTTGAGAAGCGGCGCGCAACCAGGGGATCAAGTCTTTGTGACCGGACCGCTTGGCGATAGTGCGGCTGGTCTGGCATTACTGCTTGAACATGGGAGAGACTATCGTTTCAACATGAAACAACAGCCACTTGTCCTGGCCCATCAGAGACCGAAGCCCCAAGTGAAGGTCGGAAGGCTTCTTGCAAGCTTGTCTTCGAACATTGCTTTAAATGATATAAGTGATGGGATCGCAAGCGAAGCTAACGAAATTGCAAGGGCCAGCGGTGTCAAACTTATCCTTAATTATGAGCGGTTGCCGAAGTCTGAAGCATTGAAGGCCTTCCCTGTAGCAAAGCAAAAGGAATGGTCGTTGTTTGGCGGGGAAGATTTTCAATTGGTCGGGACAGTCCCGGCTACCCTTATGGAAAAGGTAAAAAAGCAGTTCCCTGTGTTTTTCGTTGGAACTGTTGAAGAAGGGCCACCGCGAGTCTTACTAAATCAGGATGGTCAAACTGTACAGCTTGACCCGGCAGGTTACAATCATTTCAATAGGTGATTTATATGAAAGACGTTCGATTTCATTCAAATTCATATGAGAGAACCATGACGTTTGCTCGTATCCTGGCGGGGAAGTTACAGGCTGGAGACATCATTACCCTTGAAGGGGATCTTGGCGCCGGAAAAACCACGTTCACAAAGGGGCTTGCTGAAGGGCTCGACATAAAGCGGAATGTGAACAGCCCGACTTTTACCATAATCAAGGAATATCACGGTCGGCTTCCTCTCTATCATATGGATGTCTATCGGTTGGAAAGTGCCGAGGAAGATCTGGGGTATGATGAATACTTTGAAGGAGAAGGCGTAACTGTTATTGAATGGGCAGGACAGATTGCTGATCGACTTCCTTCCGACCGTTTGAACATTGAGATTCGGCGGACCGGGGAGAATGACCGTTTGATAACCTTAGTACCGTCGGGAGACCGGTACATTTCGCTGTGTAAGGAGATGTCCAATGAAAATATTGGCGATTGATACGTCGAATCAGGTTATGGGAGTAGCTGTTTCAGACGGTCAGTTTATATTGGGTGAAATGATTACAAATATGAAAAAAAATCATTCTGTTCGGGTCATGCCCGCCATTCAATCGTTGTTGCGGGAGGTTCGTCTAAAACCGGAGGATCTTGATTGTGTGGCAGTGGCCCATGGTCCCGGTTCTTACACGGGCGTCCGGATTGGCGTGACCATAGCGAAAACGCTGGCCTGGTCGCTTGGTATCCCGGTTGTTGGCATTTCAAGTTTGGAAGTGTTGGCGCAAAACGGCCGGCGTTTTGACGGACTCGTTTCTCCAATCTTTGATGCAAGGAGAGGGCAGGTGTACACGGGCTTGTATGGTTCGGAATATGATTCCTTTCATAACATAAAGAAAGATAAAATCATTTTATTGGCGAATTGGCTGGATGAGTTAAAGACAGAAGAATCGATTTTATTTATTGGGCAAGATCTTGAGAAGCATGGACAGTTCATTATGGAGAAGCTCGGCAGTCAGGCGACTTTAGCCGAAACAGGAGAACAAAATCCACGTCCGGGGGCGCTGGCTTTACTCGCGGCTCAGCGGAGTCCAGCCCACTCTGTGCACAGTTTCACACCGGAATATTTACAAATGGCTGAGGCGGAATCCAAGTGGCTGGCATCACAGGAGTAGAACTCACAATGGGACAATATGAGAATGTTCGGTTTCGATATATGACGTTGGATGACATTCAGGCCGTACTCGAAGTGGAACAAGCTTCTTTTTCGATGCCCTGGAGCGAATCGGCCTTTTATAACGAATTGACGAGCAATCGCTTCGCGACCTACATACTCGCCGAAGTTGAGGGAGAAGTGGTCGGTTATTGCGGGGTGTGGGTGATTATTGATGAGGCCCATATCACGAATATCGCTCTCCTGCCGGCCTTCCGTGGGAAGAAGATCGGTGAGGCCTTGTTGAGGACGGCTATGCAATTCTCAAGAATGCATGGCGGGAGGAAGATGACACTCGAAGTGCGAGTGTCGAATGAGCCTGCGCAGCGATTGTACCGTAAACTCGGGTTTCAGCCTGGAGGGATCCGCAAGAATTATTATACGGATGATCATGAAGACGCATTGGTTATGTGGGTGAGGTTATGAATGTGGAACAAGAAATAGTTGTATTGGGCATTGAAACAAGTTGTGATGAAACAGCCGCATCTGTAGTGAAGAACGGAAGTGAAATTCTGTCAAATGTGGTGGCTTCACAAATTGAAAGCCATAAGCGATTTGGCGGTGTAGTACCGGAGGTCGCGTCCAGACATCATGTTGAACAAATTACGTTGATTATCGAAGCCGCTCTTGAAGAAGCGGGAATGAGTCTGGATCAGATTGATGCGATTGCGGTTACACAGGGTCCTGGATTGGTCGGTGCCTTATTGGTAGGTGTGAACGCAGCAAAGGCTCTTGCTTTTGCCCATGGCATCCCTCTAATTGCGGTTCATCACATTGCCGGTCATATTTATGCCAACCGGCTGATGACGGAGCTTCAATTTCCATTGCTGGCTCTTGTCGTTTCAGGCGGCCATACGGAATTGATCCATATGGAGGAACATGGGCGTTATCGAGTGATTGGGGAAACACGCGACGATGCGGCTGGCGAAGCTTATGATAAAGTTGCGCGCACATTGAATCTCCCTTATCCGGGAGGACCGCATATCGATCAACTGGCGGCTGAGAGTGAATCGTCCATTGAATTTCCGAGGGCCTGGTTGGAAGAAGACTCTTACGATTTCAGTTTCAGCGGCTTAAAGTCTGCGGTTATCAACAAGCTTCATAATGCGGAACAGCGTGGAGAATCCCTTTCGCGTGAACAGGTTGCTGCCGGTTTTCAGGAAAGTGTGATTGATGTGCTTGTCGGGAAAACCGTCCGTGCTGCCGAAGAATACAAGGTGAAGCAGGTGCTAGTTGCAGGAGGAGTGGCAGCCAATTCAGGATTGCGAAACCGCTTGGAAGCGGAATTTTCACAGTCTGAGGTTGATCTTGTCATTCCGCCGTTAAAGTTATGTACAGATAACGCGGCCATGATTGCAGCCGCCGGGACGATTGAATATCAAAAGGGAAAGCGAGCCGACTTGCGGCTGAATGCCAATCCCGGTTTGGATTTGGAAAATTTCTAGGACCTTCCTCCTCGGTGGAAGGTCCTGCTTTTGTGGAAAAAAGATATCCACATCCACGGGATAATGGGGAAAAACCTTGTGAATGAAATCCCGGCGCGGGGTGGGTATGTTAACAAAAAAATGTGGATAAATTGCGGTTTTGTTGTGGAAATTGGGGACAAAACCTGTGAAAAAGCATAAAACAGCGAAAAATGCTGTTGATAAACCTGTGAATAGTGTGCATATGTTCTTAAGTCGTAAGGTTCAATGAATTTTTGCATTTTTTGAACGATAAAGTATAATGAAGATAACAATTTTTACTAAGTAAGGAGGGGTTTAATGAGGCCGGTTTGGGTTTGTTTCGCTTTGATAGGGGCTTTTTTGTCGTTTATGTGTTTCAAGAAATTCTCTGAGTTAAAGGGAATCACTCCAGACGGTAACGGGATCGGTGTGTATTTTCTAGGATTTCCAGTGAACGAAAGACTTCCGAATGATAAGATCCTGGACGTAGCCAATCAATTTCTTGGAGTCAGTGTCTTTATCGCCTTTTTAACATTGGTTTTGCTGGGCGGGTTCGTTTTCCACAAGAAGATCGTAAGACGCTGGAACAGTAAGAACGGAGCGAGATAATAAAATGAAATTTTCATTGCATGCCTTACTGGTTGAACTCCGGGAGGCGGATCGAAAACAAGAAACGATTATTGTCGGTATAGACGGATTTGGCGGTGCGGGGAAGAGAACTTTGGCGCGGGAAATGGAAACGTTGTGCAGCGATGTGACGGTTGTGGAGATGGATGACTTCTTTCTTCCGTCTGTGGAAAGGGAGAAGAATCGCAAGCAAAATGAGATTGGCGATGTGGATTGGCGAAGGGTTAAAGATCAGGTGTTGATGCCGCTAAGTCAGGATCAAGATGGACGCTATCAACGATATGATTGGGACTTGGATCAGTTGGCTGAATGGCATAGGGTTCCGACTTGCGGGATTGTCGTGGTTGAGGGGGTTTACGCTACCCGGAATGAGTTGGCAGGATTTTATGATTATAAAATTTGGGTTGAAAGTCCGCGCGAGCTTCGCCTTCAACGGGGGATAGAACGGGATGGCGAAGACGCTCGAGACTGGTGGGAGAACAATTGGATGCCTGAGGAGGAACGATATGATCGAGCGCAAAATCCGAGGGCGTCTGCTGACCTTTTGATAGATGGCACTGGGCAGAGTGCAGCTATTTCGGAAGGTGAAGTTATTGTGAAAGAGAAGTAAGTGAAAAACCTTCTTGAGAGGCGGAAATCATAATGGTCGTTTTTCTTGGTGTTTTGTTCGGATTTTCCGTCGTGTACTCTGTTTTGAATGTTCGTCGTGTCCTTCCTTACCTGAAAACAACGGACGGTGGTTCTTTTTCAAGAGGGAAGGTAACGGTTGTGGTTCTTTTGTTATTTTTCTTAAATGGGCTTGGGGTTTGGGCGATTTCCGATGTGTTTACGATTTCACCTGATAGGGTGTCTGGTAACGGCAATCCGGCTATTCTCTTGATGATGCCCTTGATGCCGCTGTTTGCGATGTTTGTTCTTGCTGTGGCTTTGGTCAGTTATCATCTCTTCTTTCGAATTTCCACCTCCATGAATTTCATAGTTTCAACTATTTGCCTCGTGCTAACGCTGATTTGTATTTTCATTGAAATGAATCTGGTCGACCATCTTGTAGAGGCTTTAGGCGGACCGCCAAGTGAAACGGATTCCCGCATTTACCGTTTCGATTGGTTCAATCAATATACCAATCCCTTATACTTCAACTGGGCAACCCTGAGTATGTCGATATTAGTAACTATAATGGGCACAGGCATTTGGACGGGGTGGTCCCGATCATCAAAACGTAAACTGTCCACATAATTTGAGGAGGAGGAATGGGCTTTGGGTTCCGATGCTTCTTATGATTCGTCGCTTTTCGAGGGGACTGCCAAATACTATCAATATCGCCCGGCATACCCTCAGGCTTTGCTTGAGTGGATTTCGGAAGTCTACCATCTTGATGGCACGGGTTGGGCGCTTGATCTTGGATGTGGAATCGGCAATTTGACGAGGCCGCTGGCCCATTATTTTGAAGAAGTTGTCGGGATGGATCCTGACAGAGAAATGTTGGAGGAAGCCCGCAGGCTGTCCAACCTAGCAAATCTTGAGTTTCGGCAGGGGTCATCCTGGGACTTATCGTCGGATATGGGGCCGTACCGGCTTGTGGCAATGGGAGAATCCTTCCACTGGATGGATCGCGATGATGTGTTGCGGAAGCTGTATGAGATGGTTCAACCGCAGGGGGGCGTTGTGGTTGCCTCGAAAAAAATAGACGGATCTGAGGAATATCATGAAGTGGTGAACGAAGTTATTCGGGAGTTTCTAGGCGCCAAACGACGCGCCGGGAAAGGCTATTATGAGCATCCGAAAGAATCCCACCAAACCGTTCTGGCGCGTTCGCCGTTTAAGGTGTTGGAGGCGTGGCGACATGAATATTCGATGGAGTGGTCCATCGATGAGATCATTGGATTTCTTTATTCTACGTCCTATGCCAACAAACGTTTGTTAGACGATCAGGCGGATGAGTTTGAGAAAGTGTTAAGGGAGCGATTGTCTGGTATTGAAGCGCATGGGGAATTGAACTTTCGCATTGAGACGGAGGCTTGGTTTGGGCGGAAAGATAACGGTTAAACCCTTCGTTCCATTTCATCGATTTAAAGAAGACCGACCCGTGTTGGAATCGGCCTTAAGTTTGCAATTCGGTCCATTCTTCCATGAGCATTTCCAGTTTCTCGCGATTGGCTTCGAGTTCTTCGTTTAGCTCGCCGGCTTTTTCGTGGTCGCCGAACACTTCCGGGTCGAGGAGCTGTTGTTCTTTCTCCTCGATATCCGTTTCCAGTGTCTCGATTTGCCCCTCGATGTCCTCGATCCGGCGCTGGCGGCGGCGTTCTTCGTTCTTGGCCCGTTTCTCCGCCTCGAAGGCTTGCTTTCCTTCGGATGGCTCGGCTTCAACTGCCTCTGGTGCGTTTTCCTCAGCTTCCAGCCGCTCAAGTTCTTCCGTTTCCGTCTTTTTCTCAATGTAGTAGTCGTAGTCGCCAAGGTAGGGGGTCATCCCGTCGTGAGAGAGTTCCAGCACCTTGGTTGCGTTCCGGTTGATGAAATAACGGTCGTGCGATACGAACAAAATCGTTCCCGGGTAGTCGGCCAGAGCGGCCTCCAGCACTTCTTTGCTGTCAAGGTCGAGATGGTTCGTCGGTTCGTCGAGAATCAACAGATTGGCTTTCTGCATCATGAGCTTGGCAAGGGAAAGCCTTGCTTTCTCACCACCGCTTAGTTCCGCCACAGTTTTCAAGACATCGTCGCCGCTGAACAAAAAGTTTCCTAGCACAGTACGGATGTCTTTCTCCGGTGTGAGTCTATAGTCATCCCAGAGTTCATCCAACGCGGATTTTGTGCGGGACAAGGTTTTCTGTTCCTGATCATAATAACCGATCGCCACATTAGCACCGTGCTTCACGTTGCCAGCTATCGGAGGGAGCGTGCCGGCGATCGTTTTCAACAGCGTTGTTTTTCCGATGCCATTTGGTCCAATGAGGGCGATCCTCTCTCCGCGTTTGACGTCAAGATTCAGATGTTCGAGAATCGGCCCGGTTTCCTCATAGCCAAACGCCAAATCATCCGTGCGCAAAGTGTCCTTACCGCTCTGGCGGGCGATCTCAAAGGAGAAGTTCGCGGATTTCTCGTCGCCTTTCGGCTTGTCCATCAGCTCCATCTTCTCCAGAAGTTTGCGCCTGCTCTGTGCCCGCTTCGTTGTCGAAGCGCGGACGATGTTCCGTTGAATGAAGTCTTCCAGTTGGGCGACTTCTTTTTGTTGCTTTTCATAAGTTTTCATGTCTTGCTCGTAGCGGGCCGCTTTCTCAGTCAAATAGTCACTGTAATTGCCGTGAAATCGGTTGATTCGATTCCGGGAAATTTCGTAGACCTGGTTCACGGTATGATCGAGAAAATAACGGTCGTGCGAAACGATCACAAGCGCTCCCGGGTAGTTCACAAGCCAGCCTTCCAGCCATGTTAACGTGTCAATGTCGAGATGGTTTGTTGGCTCATCCAGAATTAGCAGATCAGGCTTCTCCAAAAGCTTCTTTCCAAGGGCGAGCCGTGTTTTCTGGCCGCCACTCAGGTTTGAAATCGGCGTGGATTCGTTGAAATCACCAAAGTTCAGTCCGTTCAGGACCGCGCGAATGTCCGCTTCGTACGTATAGCCGCCGTTATTTTTAAAAGTTTCCTGAAGTTGATCGTATTCGGCCAGCAATTTCTCATCGTAATCCCCGGCCATTTTCTCTTCCATTGCCCGAAGCTGTTTCTCCTTCCGGACCAGAGGTTCAAACACGGTCATCATTTCGTCCCAAATCGAACGTTCGGAATCTAAAGCCGTATTTTGCGCCATGTAGCCAATAGACACGTTCTTCGGGCTGATGATATCACCGGCGTCAAAAGAAAGTTCTCCCGCGACAATTTTCAACAGGGTTGATTTGCCTGCGCCATTACGTCCGACGAGGCCGATGCGGTCGCGAGATTGTACTTCCATCGTGATATTCGATAGAATAAGATCAGCACCAAATGTCTTTTGCAGATTGTTCACTTGTAGAATCATCATTTTTGTTCACCGCTAATAGTGTAGCGTACTATCGGGTGGACGTTCAACGATTTGTGACAGTTTCGGCGAAAAGTCGTGGACAAGATGTAGTATGATGAAAAAGGAAGATGCCGATGGAGAAATGGACGCATGTGAATGAGCAAGGGCGTGCACGCATGGTTGACGTTTCTGATAAGCAGGAAACCGTGCGAACGGCTGTGGCTCGTTCGAAGGTGAAAGTGAGCCAGGCAATCTACGAAGGCATTGAAAATAAAACGGTAAAAAAAGGCGATGTGCTGGCGGTTGCACAGGTGGCTGGCGTAATGGCCGCGAAAAGGACGCCTGATTGGATACCGATGTGCCATACGTTGCCGCTCTCCGGGGTAGACATCCGTTTCCATTGGAAGACGGATGGCGTATACGAGCTTGTCGTTGACGCCGAAGTGAAGACGAAGGCGGCGACTGGCGTGGAGATGGAAGCGTTGACTGCGGTTGGCGCGGCGGCGTTGACGGTTTATGATATGTGTAAAGCGTTGGATAAAGGAATGGTAATCGGTCCAACCTATCTGGTAGAGAAAACCGGCGGCAAAAGCGGAGATTATCGGCGAATGGATGAGGATTCCGATGAAACAAAATGAATCGAAGATTCCACAGGCGACGGCGAAACGGTTGCCGCTGTACTTTCGATTTTTGAAGAATCTACATGATTCCGGGAAACAAAGGGTATCGTCGAAGGAGCTAAGCCGGGCCGTCAAGGTGGATTCGGCTACGATCCGGCGCGACTTTTCCTATTTCGGAGCGCTCGGTAAGAAAGGTTACGGCTACAATGTCGAATCCCTGCTTGAGTTCTTCCGGAAAACGCTTGATCAGGACGAGCTGACAAACGTCGTTCTCGTCGGTGTCGGAAATCTCGGAACGGCTTTGTTACGGTATAACTTCATGAAGAACAGCAGCACACAAATTGTGATGGCGTTCGATGCGGACCCGGGAAAAGTCAACGGTGAGGTTGGCGGCGTTCCGGTCTACAATATTCGCGATTTCCGTGAGAAAGTCGGAGATAATGCGCCTGTTGCCATTTTGACAGTTCCGGCTCCGGTTGCTCAGTCAGTAGCTGAGCAGATCGTGGATTCCGGAGTACAAGGCATTTTGAATTTCACTCCGGCGCGTTTGTCGGTTCCGGATCATATTCGTGTGCATCATATTGATTTATCAGTTGAACTTGAGGCTTTGCTTTATTTCCTTAAGCATTATCCTTTACAATAGAAGTGTTAGGCTTAAATCACGAAATTTCATTCTGTTAATCCATAACGGATTTTCACAAAAATAAACGGAGGTGGATGTGATGCTCGGAGGATGGAGCATTCTGTTGATCGCGATTGTGGCATTGGTGATTTTCGGTCCAAAGAAATTGCCGGAGCTCGGAAAGTCGTTCGGTCATACATTGAAGGAATTCAAACAAGCGACAAAAGGTTTGGCAGATGACGACGATGACGATGATGCCAAGCATACAAAGGCGGAGAAGAAGGATTAATCAGGTGATCCGGTATGAACGATAACAAACAAGATTTCATGGAGCACGTGGCGGAGCTGCGAAAGCGCCTGTTTACAGTCGTGATTTTTTTCGTTGCGGCCTTTGCTGCGGGCATGTTTCTTTCTAAGCCGCTGATTGTGATGCTTGAACACGCGCCGATGGCGGAGGATATATCACTCAACGCTTTTCGGCTGACTGACCCGATGTATGTATATATCCAATTTGCCTTTATCATTGCGCTGGTCCTGACGGGACCGCTTCTTTTGTTTCAGATTTGGGCGTTTGTTAGTCCCGGCCTCTATCCGAATGAGCGCAAGGTCACGCTGATGTATATTCCGATGACGGTCTTCTTATTTTTGCTGGGATTGGCGTTTTCCTATTTTGTGCTGCTTCCTTTTGTTATGGATTTTCTGCTCGAGTTGACAAATGACATGAACATTCAGGAAGAATTCGGGATTTATGAGTATTTCACCTTTTTGTTTAAACTCACCATCCCCTTCGGTATTGTTTTTCAATTGCCATTATTGGCGATGTTCTTGACGCGTCTGGGGATTGTCACTCCTCAGTTTTTGCGGAAAATCCGGAAATACGCATACTTTGCGTTGCTTGTGATTGCTGGCTTGATAACGCCGCCCGACGTTGTATCACAGCTAGTTGTAATGGCGCCGCTGGTGATTTTGTATGAGATTAGCATCTTGATTTCACAGTTCGCTTATCGTAAAGTGTTGAATGCGCAAAAGACCGTTTACCACGAATGATTCGATTCGTGGTTTTTTTGTGTGTGAAGGGAAGTGAGCCTTTCATTTGATCCAAATGAAGGGTGGGGGTAGAATGGGGGACTTGGCGAGAGCCGAGTTTTCTTCTTGTGGAAGAGAAGGCTTTTGATTCAGCTTTAGGTTGATCAACATGGTATAGTGGAAGAGGAGAAATATTTCGGAATACGAAATGTCGGGGGTGAGAACGGTGAGTAAAGTTCTGTCGGAGAAATGGCTTGTTGTGATTTCTGTCTTGTTAGGCGCATTTACGCTGATTTTGAATAATAGTATGATGAACCCGGCTTTGCCGTATTTCGAGGAGCTGTTTCACGCGGATGCAGTGGCAGTTAGCTGGATTCTGACCATCTTCATGGTAACGATGGGGATGGCGATGCCGCTTACGGGATACTTAAGTGAAAGAATCGGTAAGAAGAACTTGTTTATGATCGGGTTGGCTTTGTTTACGTCAGGTTCGATTGCGGGCTCCTTTTCATGGAGTCTCGGGTCGATTATCTTTTTCAGAGCTATCCAGGGTTTAGCGGGAGGTGTGATGATTCCGCTTGCGATGGCGCTGATCTTTGAAGTGTTTCCTCATAATGAGCGTGGTAAGGCTATGGGTGTTTATGGTATCGCGGCAATGGTGGCGCCGACAATCGGGCCGACGCTCGGCGGTTTTCTTATAGAGAATTTCAGTTGGCGATTTTTGTTCCTGGCCAATGTTCCTACCGGGATTCTTGGGTTAATCATGTGCGCGATTTATTTGAAACGGCCTGCGCGGAATCCTAATAAGCAATTTGACTATAAAGGCTTTGTGGCGGTTACATTAGGGATTGGGACTATTTTGTTTGCCGTCTCTCGAATGAAGTCGGTTGACCAGCTGACAAATCCCATGAACATTGCCCTTGTCGGGTTTGGCTTGGCCTGTCTTGTGGTCTTCGGGTTGATTGAGAAGCGGACGTCTGATCCACTGTTGAATTTGGAGCTTTTCGGGACGCCGGCTTTCTCATTGGCTGTGTTGATTTCAAGCATTGGCACGATCGGTTTGTTCGCGAGTATTTTTTTATTGCCGTTTTTAATTCAAAGCGTGTATGGATACAGCGCGGTGGCTACGGGACTTGTCTTGCTTCCGTCGGCTGTGTTTACGGGTATATTCATGAATATCGGCGGGCGCATTCTTGATAAAAGAGGACCGACTGCTGTAGTGCCAATTGGCCTGGCGATTTCGGCTGTAATGATGTTTTTGTTTTATTTTGTTGGGCTGCGGACGCCTCTGTGGATTATTGTCTTTCTTATGGCATTACGCGGCATGGGAATGGGATTCACGAACATGCCAGCTAATACAACTGGGATGAATTCGATTCCGGATCCTATGGTGGCTCAAGGCTCGGCCATGAACAATGTGGTTCGGCGAATGGCTTCAGCCCTGGGTGTCGTGTTTATTTCGGTTTTCTTCCAGGTTCGTAAAATGCATTTGGTGGCGGCCGGTGACACAGTCCAGCAGGCGGCAATGACAGCTATTAACGAGGCATACCTTATTATCGGAATCTTGACGGTGGTGACCATTCCGGCGGGGATCTTTCTCGGAATCAAGTCCAAAGAGGGGCAGCGAAGGAAGAAGGTTGCTTCCGCTTCGTGATTTACGCCAGGGACTTGATTTATACGGAGAAATCATGGAGACTGAATGTAGGGGAAGGAAGAAATCAAGAGCATCCGGTCCTGGCCTTGGTCTTGGATGGGATAGGGAATGAAACGGAGCGATGTGAATTTGTTAACTTTGAAATCGAAAAGAGAAATTGAAAAAATGGGCGAAGCCGGAAAGCTGCTGGCCGCGACCCATCGTGAAATTAGAAAGCTTATTAAGCCTGGGGTCACGCCGATGGAAATCGACAGCTTCGTGGAAAAGTATTTGCGAGATCACGGAGCCACGCCGGAACAGAAAGGGTTTGAAGGATATCCGTATGCGACATGCGCTTCGGTAAACGATGAGATTTGCCACGGGTTTCCGACCGAAAAGCCTTTGAAAGAAGGAGACATCGTCACGATTGATATGGTCGTGAATTTGAACGGCTGGATGGCGGATTCCGCCTGGTCGTATGCGGTCGGCGAGATCTCGGAGCAAGCCGATGATTTATTGAGGACGACGAAAGAATCGTTGTATGCGGGGATTGAACAGGCGGTAGCAGGGAATCGGATGGGCGATATCGGCCACGCGATCCAATCGCTGGCTGAGCCCAGAGGATTTTCCGTCGTGCGCCAGTTCATCGGGCACGGGATCGGGCCGACAATGCATGAGGATCCGCAGGTGCCGCATTTCGGCATAGCCGGAAAGGGAATGCGCCTGAAAGAAGGCATGGTGATCACGATTGAGCCGATGCTGAATACCGGTGCGTTCGAGGCGAAAGTCGACAGCAACCAGTGGACAGCGCGAACGGTGGACGGCGGCTTGTCCGCTCAGTATGAACATACTGTAGCGATTACAAAAGACGGTCCGGTGATTTTGACGGATCAGGAAGATGAGTAAACATGAGATGAATGAAAACCTCCTTATCCCTTGGGATAAGGAGGTTTTCTTGAGTCGTTACGAAAAAATCTGGATGATCAATTGCTGGGTTTCTTTTATATGTTTCATGTACTTCTGAATTTCGTCAGCGAAGATCACCTGCATGAGCACTACAAATGTGTTCATTGAGGCGTGAGCGACGATGGGCACGAGAATCCGTTTTGTTTTCGCGTAAAGAAAGGCGAAGACAAATCCCATTGAAGTATAGGTGAGCAAATGAACGAGTTCGACATGCGCAAGCCCGAACAGTAAAGAACTGATGATGGCAGCGATAGCAAAGTCGAATTTCTTATATAGTCTTCCGAATATGACCTTTCGAAAGACGATTTCCTCCATAATGGGCCCAATGATGGCGACAACAACGATGAAGATCGGCATCCTTCTTGAGATTTCGGTAATCATTTCTGTGTTCTCAGAACCGCGTTGCACGCCGAGAGCTTGTTCAATGAGACCTGAAACAATTTGCGCGCCGAAGGCGATAAAGATACCAAGGAACGCCCATAGAACAGCCCCGTCCACAGAGGACCGGTCTTTTGCCATACGGCGATTGGCCATGTCGGTTCGAAGCAGGATTAACATGATGATTAAAGCCCCTATAAAACTAATGAGGCTCCAGGTGACGCTTGCTTGTGTTCTTTCCATGTCTGACATGCCTGATGAAACAAAAATGACCCCGGCTAACAATCCGGTTAACTGCATAATGACATAAGTTCCGATCACCCACCAGTAACGCTTTGGCACATTGATATCCCCTTTATTTTGTACTATTTCTTTCATTGTTCGGATATGCTAGTTCCATATGTATGTTTGAACAGCACAGTCTTGTCTATTGAAGATTATTTTTGATCCCGATCCTTATATTTTTCTCCAAAAACGGGCGGGATTATTTTGATGAAGTAGGATTTGTCATTCCGGTCCCGTTGATGCCGCCCAATGCCTCATTGTACCATATGTTTTCCTTTGAATCATTTTCCCTGTCATGAAAAAATCGTGCGCTCAGGGCTTGCAAAAACAGATTGAATTGATTATGATAATAATTGTGTTAGCACTCAAGTGAGGAGAGTGCTAATAATTCCGAATTGAACCGATTAAGGAGGGTGTTTCACTTGTTAAAACCGTTAGGTGATCGCATTATCATCGAACTAGTCGAAAGGGAAGAAAAGACTACGAGCGGAATTGTACTTCCGGACTCTGCCAAGGAAAAGCCGCAGGAAGGCCGTGTAGTTGCGGTTGGAAGCGGACGTTTAACAGATAAGGGAGATCGTGTTTCTCTGGAAATCGAAGAAGGCAACTCGGTGATTTTCTCCAAGTATGCCGGTACCGAAGTGAAGTATGACGGCAAGGAATATTTAATTCTGCGTGAAGACGACGTTTTGGCTGTTATCGGTTAATTCGAGCTCCGGCTCGGTTTCATTGGAAAGCAGCCAGGAAATGTTGGTTTTCTGACGAACTTCGAATAATACATGAATTACATAAATAAGGAGGAAGATGTACATGGCAAAAGATATTAAGTACAGTGAAGAAGCGCGTCGCGCGATGCTTCGCGGTGTAGATTCTCTTGCAAACGCCGTTAAGGTAACATTGGGCCCGAAAGGCCGTAATGTAGTGCTCGAAAAGAAATTCGGTTCTCCGCTTATCACGAATGACGGGGTAACGATCGCGAAAGAAATTGAACTGGAAGACGCTTTCGAAAACATGGGCGCGCAGCTCGTTTCTGAAGTAGCCAGCAAGACAAATGACGTTGCCGGTGACGGAACGACGACTGCAACGGTTCTGGCCCAGGCTATGATCACGGAAGGCATGAAGAATGTAACGTCCGGCGCAAGCCCGATGAGCATTCGCCGTGGCATTGAGAAAGCAACGAGAGCGGCTGTGGAAGAATTAAAGAAGATTTCCACTCCAATTCAAGGCAAAGATTCCATTGCGCAAGTCGCTTCGATTTCGGCAGATGACAAAGAAGTCGGACAGCTGATCGCTGAGGCTATGGATCGTGTTGGAAATGACGGCGTCATTACTGTTGAAGAGTCGAAAGGATTCGGTACAGAGCTGGACGTTGTTGAAGGAATGCAGTTCGACCGCGGTTATTCTTCTCCGTACATGGTGACGGACAATGATAAGATGGAAGCTGAACTTGATGATCCGTATATTCTGATTACGGATAAGAAGATTTCCAACATTCAAGAGATCCTTCCGTTGCTTGAGCAAGTGGTTCAGCAAAGCAAGCCGATCCTTATCATCGCTGAAGATGTTGAAGGTGAAGCGCTGCCGACGCTTGTTCTCAATAAACTGCGTGGTACGTTTAACGCCGTTACTGTCAAAGCACCGGGATTTGGCGATCGCCGTAAGGCCATGCTCGAAGACATTGCAACGTTGACGGGCGGCCAGGTTATTACAGAAGATCTCGGATTGGATCTGAAATCTGCTACCATCGATCAGCTTGGTCGTGCTTCCAAGGTTGTGGTAACGAAAGAAAATACAACCATCGTTGAAGGAAACGGCGACAGTGAGAAGTTGGCTGGCCGAGTGAATACCATTAAAGCTCAGTTGGAAGAGACAACTTCCGAATTCGATCGTGAGAAATTGCAAGAGCGTCTTGCCAAGTTGGCAGGCGGCGTAGCTGTGATCAAGGTAGGCGCGGCTACCGAGACAGAAATGAAAGAGCGCAAGTTGCGCATTGAAGACGCGTTAAGCTCAACGAGAGCGGCCGTTGAAGAAGGCATTGTGTCCGGCGGCGGTACAGCACTCGTGAACGTCATTAAAGCAGCACAAGGCGCCCAGGCTGATGGTGACGAAGCCACTGGCGTGAAAATCGTTGTGCGGGCGCTTGAAGAGCCAATTCGCCAGATTGCCAAGAACGCCGGGCTTGAAGGCTCAGTCGTTGTTGAGCGTCTGAAAGGCGAAGAGGTCGGTGTCGGATTTGATGCAGCGAAAAGCGAATGGGTTAACATGGTTGAGGCCGGAATCGTTGATCCGACGAAAGTTACCCGTTCGGCATTGCAAAACGCATCTTCCGTATCCGCAATGTTGCTGACGACTGAAGCAGTCGTTGCCGACAAGCCGGAAGACAATGACGGCGGCGGAGCCGGAGGCGGCATGCCCGACATGGGCGGAATGGGTGGAATGGGCGGCATGATGTAAATCATCCCCCGGAAACCTTGATATAAAAGAATTTGTTAGTAAGGTGAGAGCGAAATGCTAACATCTGTCTAACATAGGAGAGGCTTCTCATGAGTTGTTTAAACTTTTGAGAAGCCTCTCTTTTCAATTTTTTTCATGAAAAAGAAGGAAATGATTGTTTATAGGTCGAAAGTCTAGAGAAGAAGAAGCTATTAAATTTAATCAAGTTATGTTGTAATGGAGGAATTAAAGTGGCAATTTTCGTAGCACTAGCAATTGCTATACTGGGGTCTGTGGCGGCGTACCAATTAAGCAAAGGAAAGTCGAAAAGAAGAAAATATATTGTTTGGGGCATCACCACGATGGTTGCAATCGCACCATTCATATCCTTCGTAATTGGTATAACGATTGCTATCAGTATTTCAAATCCTTGGGCGGGAGGCATTATGTTGTACCTGTTTCCGATAATCTTCGTTATAGGGCTTATTATGCTATTGGTAGGCATCTTTAAGAAGAATGTGACAGCTAAATAGGCATTTTCTGGCCTTTGGATATGAAATGAAGAAACATAATATTTTGGTGGGGAAGTTCGAAGAGGTGGAATTGACCCTGTTGAATGAGGTCAATTCAAAGTGTGCTTCTCATATAGCTAGTGTATGAATGTAATGAAGCAGTTTTGATTGTTGATTCAAAACCGCTTCTTTTTGCATTTTATCATCGGGGATTTTGAAAAGACTAGAAGTCTTTCCGAACAACTCTTTGCGATTTACTTCCAGTGATGGCCAGGCTGGCAGGGCGCACAAAAATGTTGACAGGTTTCCTGATGCTTTACTGATTGCGTATGTGGAAAAGCATGCATGTATTTGTAATTTGTTTGAGTTACATGCGTGGTATGCGTCGGATGAATGACAGGTATATATACATCTTGGCCCGTAAATGTTGTGTTTTGGTTCACGGGATCATATTGTGCCGGCAATGTTTTGGGCGGCTTCTGTTGGGCCGGTTGCGTTTTTGGATAACCGCAATTCGCCGGATGAAAAGGCATTGGTTGGTGGTGGCCATATCCAGCTACTTGATTAGGCATTCCGTAGCCATATCCCATTTTATGACCATGATCGTTTCTCATTTTATCCCTTCTCCTTTCAATCTTTCTGGGTTAATATCAACATATGTTGGACAAACGTCCGCTGTGTAGACGAGTATCCATAGATTCCAGTCCATTTTTAATAGTTATCCCCGGACTGCCCTTCATTCTGTTTTGGTGATCCAGAGAACAACATTAAAGTTACTCGAAGGTTTATGCAATTTCCTTTTTGATGCGGAAAATAGCATTCAATTTCCATATCCAATGTTTGAAAAGCCTGTTGACAGAATTATTTTATAATATACACAATTTTCATGTTAGAAAAGACCTAATCTTAGTAGTGGGAACAGGGCTTTCTCTGTTATACTATCATTAGGAATGACTCGGCATAACAGCCGTCTTATCATATATGAGGTTTTGTTAGAGATTTCACAAAGGGAAGGCATTAGAGATCGGTTCCCTTCTCCCCTCTAACTTCTCACCTCTGGAATCGACAGGAGGAGGAAGCATGTCAACGTACCGTTTTGATGCGATTCATCCGGCTTTACAAAAGGTCATCGACAATGTCGAAAAGGTTATGATTGGAAAGCGAAAGGTCGCGGAATTAAGTCTTGTTGCTCTTCTTGCAGAAGGGCATGTGTTGCTCGAGGATGTTCCCGGAGTCGGCAAGACCATGATGGTTCGGGCAATTGCCAAATCGGTGAGCGCTCAGTTCCAAAGGGTTCAATTCACACCGGACTTATTGCCTTCGGATTTAACGGGGATCTCCATTTATAATCAGAAGGAAATGCAGTTTGAGTTCCGGCCGGGCCCCATTATGGGAAACATTATTTTGGCAGACGAAATAAACCGTACCTCACCGAAGACACAATCCGCCTTGCTTGAGGGAATGGAAGACGGAAGTGTTACTGTCGACGGAGAGACGCGTGTGTTGGGAAAACCGTTCTTTGTAATGGCTACGCAGAATCCAATAGAGTATGAAGGAACGTTCCCGCTCCCCGAGGCGCAGCTTGACCGGTTTATCGTGAAATTAAGAATGGGTTATCCTTCTGAACAAGACGAGTTGGAAGTTTTGTCACGCATTGAGAAAGGACACCCTATTGCATCCATTGAGGCCGTGCTGGATTTGGATGAATTGTTGTCCTTGCAGGAACAGGTAAGGGATGTGTTCGTCGAGGAATCAGTGAAGAAATATATTGTGGAAATCATTCGGCGTTCAAGAAATCACCGAGCTGTTTACCTGGGCGCAAGTCCAAGGGGATCGCTGGCATTGATGAAAACCGCCCAGGCTTATGCGCTTTTGAACAATCGTGACTACATTGTGCCTGATGATGTGAAATATATGGCCCCGTTTGTCCTTTCTCACCGTTTGTTACTGAAGTCGGAGGCGAAATTCGGCGGTCTACAGGCTGAAGAAGTGGTCAACGAAGTGTTGGAGCGGGTTCAGGTTCCGGTTTCGAAGGAACGATCCTTCCAATGAAACTGAAATTACGCCGCCAAAATAGCCCTCTAATCGGAATGTTCGGGATTTGTTTGTTGACAGTGGCAGCGTTTGCCTATGCGATGTTTCAAGGCGGGTTTGTGAGCTGGTTTTTGTTTTACAGTATTGTTCCAGTATTGCTGTATGTACTGGCTGTCTCTTCTTTTCCGATGGGGTCACTTGAAGTGCATCGGGAAGTGAACAGTGAAGTGTTTGCTTCAGGAGCGACAATGCGGGTTAAGGTGACGGTTACGAAACACTCATGGTTTCCGCTTTTCTTTTGCGTTGTAAATGATCGTCTGCCGGAACCGCTTAAGAAGAACGCGCATGGCGAGTCGGAAGATTTTCGAAACGGCTCACGGGCCTTGTTCTTTCCGGGATTAAGGAATACCGTGCAGTATACGTATACGGTTGATCCGATGCCGCGCGGGGAGTTTGAGTTGACGGAAATCGAGTTGAAAACGGGAGACATATTCGGTTTCATGAAGAAAAGCCGTCTGGTTACCGTTAGTCAGCCGCTTCTTGTCTATCCTCGTTATGAGTCGATTCATTCGTGGGAGCCCTTCGAGCAGTATGAAGAGGGTTCTAGGAGGAGTCGCCACCACTTTCATTACGACATTACATCGGTCGCCAGTGTACGTGAATATTCTCCCGGGGATCGCCTGTCATGGCTCGATTGGAAATCGACGGCCCGAATGAACAAATTGCTGACGAAAGAGTTTGAACGGCCGTTGAACGAGGATTTGATTGTCTGTATTGATCGACACGCTGATCATTACAAAGAGGATCTGTTGTTTGAGCGGGCGGTCACAGCGGCGGCGTCGATGGTGCGTTTCGGGTTGAAACGCGGATCCTCAGTCGGTCTCCTCTCTTTCGGCAAGGAAAAAACAGTTTTTCCAATGGGAAGCGGGAAAGATCAGCAATGGAAAGCCTTCTATCACCTTGCCAAAACAGAGGCCGATGGACAGGGGAACTACTTTCCACTGTTGAGCCAGGCGTTCAGGCGGTTCTCAGTCAGAGCCAATGTCGTTTATATTACGCCAGTCGTCGATTATGCATTGATTAAACTCATTGACGGGTTAAGCCAGAGGAAACAAAAGGTGGATTTGGTTCTTGTAAGGGAAGGAAATGAAGCTGCCTACACGTCCTCCGAGGATATTGACCGACTAAGACGGCAGGGCGCGGGAGTCTATATACTAGATGGGCATAATTTGAATGAAGCTTTAAAGGCGGGGATTCGTTATGCAACGAGCTGATCATTGGTTCATGACATTATTGTTATATACGTTGGGATTTCTGCTCTTCTGGGAGTGGCTTCGTCCGCTTGCGATTATTACCAACACCAGTAATTTGAGCGTTTTCCTGATGTACACCGCTTTTGCGTTTTTGCTGTCTTACTTGCAGTTGCCGCTCTGGATCACAACACCCGCGAAAATTCTGGCTATGCTGTATGCCCTCCATTCGTTATTCTTTTTCAATTCCTTTTTCGATACAACGTGGTTGAATTATCTGTGGAAAGACATTGGGGAGAATGTTGGCTTCTTGATCCATGCGGAATGGGCGCAGCTGTCAGATTTCTTTCGTTCATTGTTATTCTTTGTATTGCTTTGGCTGGTCAGTTATTTGATGCATTATTGGCTGATTCAGGCTCGCCGGGTGTTTTTGTTTTTCCTTGTCACGGTTTTATATGTGACTGTTATTGACACCTTCACATTGTATGATGCAACAGCCGCTATCGTAAGAACAGTGATCATTGGATTTATTTTATTGGGATTATTGCGGTTCGTTAAGCTTCAGGAGGAAGAGGAGCTTTCCGCGCGCAAGGCTCGTTTTCCATTGACGTGGGCCGGGGCGATGGCGGTCCTTTTGTTTATTACGACAGCAGTCGGTTTTGCTGCGCCGAAGGCTCCTCCTCAATGGCCGGATCCGGTCCCCTTTATCAAAAGCGCCGCAACGGGTTACGGAAATGGAACAGGCGGGGGAGAGGGAATCACCCAAAGGATCGGGTATGGGACGGATGACAGTCGGCTCGGAGGTCCTTTTGTTTTTGACGATACACCGGTTTTCACCGCAATTACTGAGGATGAAAGGTATTGGCGTGTTGAATCGAAGGATTTATACACCGGGAAGGGCTGGAAACTGTCCGATCAGGGTGAACTTGTTACGGTGAATCTGGAGGAAGAATCGGCACCCGGATTGTACTTTAATAGTGTCAAGACAGAAGAAGTCCATACATCTATTAAACTGGCAGACGGACGAGAGTTCCCGCAATTGGTTTATGGCGGTATGGTCGTAGACGCAAAGATTCCTGAAGAAGTTCAGCTCATGCTTAATCCGCAGAAAGATAAATTCAGAATGGTTCAAAACGGCGAGAAGATCTCCCTTCCTTCTTATGAACTTACGGTTGAGGTTCCTGAGTTTTCTATTGACGTCTTGAAGAAGCCTGCGGAAGACCCAGAGGCCATTAAGGAACGTTATTTACAGCTTCCGGAATCCTTGCCTCAACGTGTTCGGAAATTGACCAAGGAACTTACGGCAGATGCGGACAATCGTTACGCCAAAGCCGAGTCGGTTAAGGATTATTTACAATCCGAGGAGTTCACCTACGATACGAAGAATGTGGGTGTGCCGGGCAAAAATGAAGATTACGTCGCCCAGTTCCTGTTCGAAACGAAAAGCGGTTATTGCGACAATTTCTCTTCGGCTATGGCGGTCATGCTTCGAACGATTGGCATTCCGACCCGTTGGGTGAAGGGATTCACACCGGGCTCTTATGAGAAAACGTTGGATGATGGGACGTCTGTTTATAAGGTAACCAATGCTAACGCACATTCTTGGGTGGAAGTGTATTTTCCGAATTCCGGATGGGTCCCGTTTGAGCCGACAAAAGGATTTATCGACTCTTTCAATGTGGTTCAATTGGCTGAAGATCCCGAGGAAGGATCTCTTGATTCAAATACTAATCCTGAAACAAATGAACCCACACCTGCGAAACCTCAAGAAAAAATGAACCAGGTCCGACAGACAGGTAGTGCGGGTGGTAAACTCACACAAATCTCAGATGGCATTGTGACGCCTTTACGTGTTATCGTAATCATTATTGTGATATTGTTGTTAGCGGCAGTTATCATCTACAAGACAAGAAAAAGATGGCTTCCCGCTGTGTTTCGCGTCCTTTACTTGCGGAAAAGCGGCGAAGGTGTATTGCCCGAGGCTTATGAACGATTATTAAAATTATTGCCGATGTATGGCCTGACAAGGAATGAAAATATCACCTTGAGAGAGTACGCGGTTTCCGTTGACCGTGAGTTGGGTACGCATGAAATGAAGGTATTGACGGCAAATTATGAGAAGGTACGTTATCGCGGCGATCGCTCCAGGGAAGCATGGCTTGAATCCAGGGAGTTATGGGAATCGATAATCAGAAAGCTTACCGCCAGGAAGGAATCCGGCTCGACGGATGCCTTTAGACGATAATGGAAGAAAGATAAGGGGAAGATTCGGAATAAGATACGATGATTTTGTAAAGGGGTTGGACGGACTTGCATCAGGAACACGATCAGATTATAGTTTTGGACTTTGGTGGACAGTACAATCAACTGATTGCACGCCGCGTTCGTGAGTTGGGTGTATATAGTGAGTTGTTGCCCAGTACGACGTCGGTGGAGACCATTAAAGAGCGCCGGCCAAAAGGAATTATTTTCTCCGGCGGCCCAAACAGTGTTTATGGAGAAGACGCTCCGCGTTGCGACGAGGAATTGTTTGAGCTTGGAATCCCGATTCTCGGAATATGCTACGGGATGCAATTGATGACTCACCATTTTGGCGGTAAGGTGGAACGAGCTGTTCATCGCGAATACGGGAAGGCCAATATCCAAGTGGAACAAGAGAATTCTCTGTTGTTAGGCGACCTTCCGAAGGAAGCGTCGGTCTGGATGAGTCA
This sequence comes from Caryophanales bacterium, assembly GCA_035776675.1. GTDB lineage: Bacteria > Bacillota > Bacilli > Bacillales > DASSOY01 > DASSOY01. The sequence goes on along the minus strand of DASTWO010000073.1, from coordinate 13,475 downwards.
CGGTGATCTTGTTAAGGCTCCGCCTGAAGGTTTTGTAGTAGAGGCGACCAATCCTTCATGTCCTGTGGCCGCAATGAGCAATGCGGAACGTCGGTTGTATGGGTTGCAGTTCCATCCGGAAGTACGGCACACGGACCATGGCATGGACATGCTCAGGAATTTTGTCTTTGAAGTGTGTCAAAGCAAAGCGGACTGGACGATGGAAAACTTCGTTGAAGAAGAAGTCGAGAAAATCCGTCAAGCGGTCGGAGACAGGAAAGTGTTATGCGCCCTGAGCGGCGGTGTCGACTCGTCAGTGGCGGCCGCATTGGTTCATCAAGCGGTAGGTGACCGTTTGACATGTATATTTGTGGACCATGGCTTGTTGCGCAAGGATGAGGCGGACAGCGTGATGAAGACGTTTGCCGACAAGTTTCAAATGAACGTTGTCAAAGTCGATGCCCAGGAAAGATTTCTCTCGAAGTTAGCCGGTGTCTCAGACCCGGAGCGGAAACGAAAAATCATCGGCAATGAATTTATCTATATCTTCGAAGAGGAAGCCGAGAAACTGAAGGAAATCGATTATTTGGTCCAGGGTACTCTATATACCGATATTATTGAAAGCGGGACGGAAACTGCACAAACGATCAAGTCTCATCATAATGTCGGCGGATTACCGGAAGACATGAAGTTTTCCTTAATCGAGCCGCTGAATACGTTGTTCAAGGACGAAGTGCGCAAGGTTGGAACGGAACTGGGTCTCGATGATGAAATTGTATGGCGCCAGCCGTTTCCCGGGCCTGGACTTGGCATCAGGGTTCTTGGAGATATTACCGAAGAGAAGCTGGAAATTGTCCGGGAATCGGACGCTGTTCTGCGCAGGGAAATCAAAAAGGCTGGCCTTGACAGGGATATTTGGCAGTACTTCACTGTCCTCCCCGATATGAGAAGTGTGGGTGTCATGGGAGATGCTCGAACATACGATTACTGTATCGGTATTCGTGCCGTCACATCGGTTGATGGCATGACATCGGACTGGGCGCGCATCCCATACGATGTGCTTGCGCGAATTTCAACTTGCATTGTGAACGAAGTTGATCATGTGAATCGAATTGTGTATGATATAACGTCCAAGCCGCCGTCTACAATTGAATGGGAGTAGTTCAAAAGATGGGATTTTTCCCATCTTTTCTTTTTGAGGCCAATAGGAAATTGCAATGGCTGGACGAGTGTGTTATTTTACTGTGAGACATCATGAAAAAAAGGGGATTGATCTTTATGCTTCGCAAACTTTCAGCACTAGGACTTTCGATGATTCTTGCAGTTACTTTGGCGGCATGCGGGGGCGACAACGAAAACTCCACGCAATCGCAAAAAGGTGACAACGAAAAGACGGGTCAAACCGATAAGCCCCAGAAAACGAAGGGGCTCGTGGACGCGGATAAGACAGTTGCCGTTGTCAATGGTGAGAAAATCAAGGGCAAGCAGTACAATCCGTTGTTGAAGCAGTTTGAGCGCATGGGCGGTCTTGCCAAGGGCAATAAAGGCGGCCAAGATGTTTATAAGCAGGCAAAGAAGAGCGCGCTGGACGCTGTGATCGGGCAAACCTTGATTTTGCAAGATGCTGAGAAGAAAGGATACACGGCGTCAAAAGACAAGGTTAACAAACAGTTGGATCAAATTAAGGAAAACCTCGGCGGCGAGAAGAAATTCAAGAAAGCCCTGAAGAAACAAAACGTCACAATGGATCAATTAAAGGATAATGTAGCCGACCAACTGCGCTGGAATCAATATGTGGAAAAAGAAATCGGAAAAATCAAGGTCAGCCAAAAAGAGATTCAATCCTATTATGATAAATACAAGGCTAATGCGAAAAAACCGCAGAAGCTGGAAAAGATCAAGCCCATCATTAAGCAGCAACTGACAAAGAAAAAAAGGCAAGAAAAAATGGCAGACATCATTGACCAATTGAAAAAAGATAGCGACATTGAGATCAAAATTTAAAGGAAAAGGGGGAATCCCTTTTCTTTTTTTTTATGGATGAATGATTGAAACACGAATGGAGGCTCAACTATTCCTGTCGAATGTTCGTGTTTTTTGTTGACAGGCTGGAAGAGGCTTGTTAAAATAATTTCATTAAATGAATAGGTCAATCGATCCACCATCGTATATTTGCGGGGATAAGGCCCGCCAGTCTCTACCAGGTTGCCGTAAACAAACTGACTACGAGGGTGTCCGGGATACAATGAAAAGAACTTCCCATGTATTCCGCCCCTTGAATGTCTTCGGTAGAGCCAAACCGGAGTTTTTTTATTTATATGAATATGGGGAGGCTAACAAATGGCGAAGAAACTAGCCGGGGAAAATGGTACAGATCAGGAGGAGAAAGGCATGATTGAACGATTTTTTCGTTATAAGGAAAATGGCACTACTCATCGGCGTGAAGTAACGGCAGGAGTCACGACATTTTTGGCGATGGCTTACATCTTATTTGTCAATCCGTCGATCCTGGCGGATGCAGGAATGGATAAAGGTGCGGTCTTTACTGCGACGGCGTTATCAGCGGTCATTGGGTGTTTGTTAATGGCGTTAGTCGCAAATTATCCGGTTGCGATTGCACCGAGCATGGGGTTAAATGCCTTTTTTGCTTATTCGGTTGTAATTGGTATGGGGGTTCCATGGCAAACCGCGCTTGTGGGTGTTTTGTTTTCGGGAATTCTCTTTGTCATCATCACTTTATTGAAATTACGGGAAATGATTTTGAATGCCATCCCCCAGGATTTGAAAATGGCGGCGGCCAGCGGGATCGGCCTTTTCATCGCATTTATCGGGTTCAAAAATGCGGGGATTGTCGTGACAAGCGAAGCTACACTTGTCACTCTTGGAAACCTGACGGCGCCAGGCACTCTGCTGACGATTTTCGGGTTGGTGGTGTCGATTATTTTGATGGTTCGGAAGTTCCCCGGGGCAATCTTTGTCGGAATGGTTTTGACCGGAATTCTCGGTGTCCTAACCGGCGTTTTGCCTTCACCGACAGGAATTGTGGCTTCGGTTCCGAGTCTTGATCCGATTTTCGGTGTCTCGATTACGCAAATGTTCGCTCATCCGGAACAAGTCTTTACCGTGAGCCTGATCGGTGTCGTTCTCACCTTTTTGTTCGTGGAGTTCTTCGATACGGCCGGGACATTGATGGCCATTGCGACACAGGCAGGCTTGATCAAAGACAATAAAATGATCCGTGGAAGCCAAGCGTTGTTGGCTGACTCGACTTCGATCATCGGAGGCGCGTTGTTGGGAACTTCACCGACGACTTCTTACATTGAATCTTCTTCTGGAGTTGCGTCTGGTGGCCGGACCGGATTTACCTCTGTTATTACGGCCGCGCTGTTTGTGTTGGCTCTGTTCTTCTCACCATTGCTTGTGGTTGTGACCGGCAACGTGACGGCCCCGGCGCTTATTATTGTCGGTGTGTTAATGGCATCCGCTATGGGGAACATTCAGTGGAATAAGTTCGAAATCGCTGTACCCGCTTTTCTGACTATCATCATCATGCCTCTCACGTACAGTGTTGCGAATGGTATCGCACTTGGATTAATCCTCTTTCCGATCACGATGCTCGTTAAGGGTCGTGGGAAAGATATCCATCCGATCATGTATTTTCTTTTCGTTATATTTGTTCTATATTTTGCTTTCTTGGCTTAATCAGGACCGGGGTTTCCCGGTCTTTTGTTTTCTTTCTCATTCCGTGAATTTCTTCTTTCCATTGAAAAACAAATCGTGGTATGATGAATGCGCGAAAACGGAATGAAGGAGATTGATGCGGGGTGGAAGTTTTGCTAGACAGCCCTTGGGCCATGCCCGTGATTATACTGCTTATCAATGTTGTCTATGTCTCTCTTAACACGATTCGGATGATTCTCACGCTAAAGGGACATCCTTATCTGGCCGCTTTTATCAGCATGTTTGAAATTGTCGTCTATGTTGTTGGATTGGGCCTTGTGTTGGATCGGCTGGATCAGATCCAAAATTTAATCGCCTATGCGGCCGGTTTCGGTCTCGGTGTGGTTGTCGGGATGAAGATTGAAGAGAAATTGGCGCTTGGTTACATCACTGTTAACGTGATTACCAGCAACTTCGAACAAGATTTGCCGAATATGCTTCGTGATAAAGGATATGGCGTGACTAACTGGATGACCTATGGACGTGAAGGAGCGCGTTCAATGTTGGAAATCCTAACCCCCCGAAAGTGGGAATTGAAATTGTACAATACCGTTCGGGAACTTGATCCTAACGCCTTTCTGGTTTCCCACGAACCCAAGGCTTTTCATGGTGGTTTCTGGGTGAAAGCTATCCGTAGGAGAGGAAAAAACAATCATATTTCGTAAAAGACGAACAATCGTTATGGTTTATATTAACAACGTTCGATTTTTACTTGATCTTCCTCTCGGATCTTGATAAACTGAAGATAGAATTGAATGCCTCATATATTTACGGGAATATGGCCCGTCTGTTTCTACCCGTCGACCGTAAATCGGCGGACTATGAGGGAAGGCTATGGATTGTTCGGAGGTCTGACATGAACCGGGTGCCTGTTATGAATTTGAAGTTATACGTCTCATCTGGCATCAGGTTATCACAGACGACGGAAGTTCGGGGGAAGGTTATGTGTCCGGTTTTCTTCTTGGCGCAGCTATTCAAACCTGTGCTGAACGGGGCGACCTCCGAATCCGAAAAGCTATGTCCAAAGAACCGCTTTCTCTCATTGTATTGGGTAAGCGGGGGCTTTGGGCATTTTTTTGTTTAAACTTGCCGGATGGCTTTCGAACCCCAGCCATAAGCCCTGATCATAGTTGTGAATGGCCATTGTTTAAAGGAAAGGAGTTTGCTGATGGAACCGAATGTTGGTGTCATTATGGGGAGTACTTCTGATTGGGAAACGATGCGGCATGCTTGTGAGGTGTTGGACGAGCTTAATGTTCCTTATGAAAAGAAAGTGGTATCCGCTCACCGAACACCGGATTTGATGTTTTCATATGCGGAAGAAGCCCGGGAACGCGGGATTAAGGTGATCATCGCAGGTGCGGGAGGCGCGGCTCATCTTCCCGGCATGGTCGCGGCGAAGACGACTTTGCCGGTGATTGGTGTGCCGGTTCAATCGAAGGCGTTGAACGGGCTGGATTCGTTGCTTTCGATTGTACAAATGCCGGGAGGTGTTCCGGTGGCGACAACGGCGATTGGAAAGGCCGGAGCGACAAATGCGGGACTGTTGGCAGCGGAAATGATCGGCGCGTTTGATTCGGAAGTTGAATCGCGGTTGGCGGAGCGTCGTGAAGCTTTAAGAAAAAAAGTGATGGAAATGAGTGATACGTTATGATCTTGCCGGGAAAGACAATCGGAATTCTAGGAGGCGGCCAGCTGGGAAGGATGATGGCGATAGCCGCTCGAGAGATGGGATATAAGATTGCGGTTTTGGAGCCGAAAAGCGGTTCACCTTGCGGACAGATTGCCGATCACGAAGTGATTACGGCTTATGATGATCCGGAAGGAGCCCGTAAGTTAGCGGAAATTAGTGATGTGATCACATATGAGTTTGAGAATGTCGATTTGCGAACAGCAGAATGGTTGGAAGAGAACGCGAATTTGCCGTCGGGAAGTCGACTGTTGCAATTGACGCAGGATCGTGAATTTGAGAAGAAGGCGATTCGAGAAAGCGGCGCGAAAGTCGCGAAGTACGCGATTGTGCATGATGAGACGGAATTCCGTGAGGCTTTGTCGGAAATTGGCTTTCCGTCTGTAGTGAAAACATGCCGTGGCGGATATGACGGAAAAGGACAGATCGTGTTGCGGATGGAAAAGGATGTCGAAGAAGCAATCGGGGCCTTTGTAGGTGAGCAAAAGGCCATTCTGGAGCAATGGGTTCCGTTCGAAAAGGAACTGTCCGTGATAGTGACACGAAGTGTTTCCGGTGAGGTGAAGACCTTTCCTGTTGCGGAAAACATTCACCGCGACAATATTCTTCATCAGACGATCGAGCCCGCGAAAATTTCCGGGGAAATAAATCGAAAAGCGACGGAAGTTGCTCTTGGATTGGCGGATTCTTTCGATCTTGTCGGAACATTGGCGGTAGAAATGTTCTTGTCGGAAGACGGAGAGATTTTTGTCAACGAACTGGCGCCTCGTCCGCATAATTCGGGTCACTTTTCTATCGATGCTTGCGAAACTTCACAGTTCCAACAACATATTCGCGCTATTTGCGATTGGCCACTTGGGGATACCACATTGTTAAAACCAGCCGTTATGGTCAACATATTGGGTGAGGATTTACAGCGATCGTTTGATTTAATCGATCAATATGACAATGTGAAGTATCATCTGTATGGCAAAGATGGCGCTAAGCCGAAGCGTAAGATGGGACATGTTACGGTCTTGGCGGATACGTTAGATGAAGCCTTGAATAAGGCTGATAAACTGCAATTTGGGACGGAGGCACAAGGATGATCGAACGTTATACGCGTCCGGAAATGGGGCGGATTTGGAAAGAGGAAAATCGTTTTAAAGCATGGTTGGAGGTTGAGATCCTCGCGGCCGAAGCATGGTCGGAATTAGGGGAAATTCCGAAAGAAGATGTGATAAAGATTCGCGAACGTGCTTCTTTTGACATTGAACGCATTCATGAGATAGAAGAACAAACCCGCCACGATGTGGTCGCCTTTACCCGGGCAGTATCGGAAACGTTGGGTGAAGAGCGCAAGTGGGTTCATTACGGCTTAACCTCGACGGATGTTGTCGATACGGCTTTATCTTATTTGGTCAAGCAGGCAAATGATATTTTGTTGCGGGATCTTGAAAACTTCCTTGAAATATTGAAGGAGAAAGCTCAAGAACATAAATATACGGTAATGATGGGGCGTACGCATGGGGTTCATGCTGAACCGACAACGTTCGGGCTGAAATTGGCTTTATGGTATGCGGAAATGAAGCGCAACCTCGAGCGTTTCAAGCAAGCGGCGGAAACCGTGCGCGTTGGCAAACTTTCGGGAGCCGTAGGAACTTATGCGAATATCGATCCTTTTGTGGAAAAATATGTATGTGAGAATCTCGGATTGGAAGCATCGCCGATTTCGACTCAGACTTTGCAGCGCGACCGGCATGCCCACTATTTATCGGTTCTTTCATTAATTGCTTCTTCTGTTGAGAAATTCGGAGTTGAAGTTCGCGGTTTGCAAAAAAGCGAAACGCGTGAGGTTGAGGAATTCTTCGCGAAAGGGCAAAAGGGCTCTTCGGCCATGCCGCACAAGAGAAACCCGATCGGATCAGAGAATATGGCCGGTATTGCGAGAGTCATTCGCGGACATATGCTCACCGCTTACGAGAATATTCCGCTTTGGCATGAACGAGACATTTCCCATTCCTCGGCGGAAAGGATTATTTTACCGGATTCGACCATTGCCTTGAATTATATGTTGAACCGTTTCGCGCGGATTGTGAAAGATTTGACTGTATTCCCGGAAAACATGAAGCGGAACATGGGAAGAACTTACGGTTTGATTTATTCGCAACGCGTTTTGTTGGCGTTGATTGATAAAGGAATGTCACGTGAAGACGCGTATGATCTTGTCCAGCCGAAGGCGATGGAGGCATGGGAAACGGCAACTTCTTTTCGCCAGTTGATCGAATCCGATGAGCGAATCACCGGAAAGTTGTCGGCTGCGGAAATTGAAGATTGCTTTGATTACAATCACCATTTGAAGAATGTGGACATGATATTCGAACGGCTTGGTTTAGCGTAAGTTATCCTACATCTGCTACGGGAGGGCTTTTGAATGGAACAACAGTCTCTGCTTTATGAAGGGAAAGCGAAGCGAATCTATGAAACAAGCGACTCGGATATTGTGAGGGTCGCATACAAAGATGAGGCGACAGCCTTCAATGCGGTTAAGAAAGCGAATATTGCCGGAAAAGGGCAGCTCAACAATGCGATTACCTCTTTTTTGTTTGAAAAATTGCAGGATGCCGGTGTCGATAGCCACTTTATTGAGAAATTGTCCGACACGGAACAGTTGGTTCGCAAGGTAGCTATTATTCCTTTGGAGGTTGTTGTACGGAATACAGTTGCCGGGAGCCTGTCGAAGCGGCTGGGTATCGAAGAAGGTACGAAGCTCTCAGAACCTATTGTTGAATTTTATTATAAAAACGATGATCTCGGTGACCCGTTAATTAATGAAGACCATATCGCTGTGTTAAAGGCAGCAGATCCCGGGCAACTCGCGGAACTTAAGCAAAAGGCGCTTCGTGTGAATGAAGTATTGATCAAGTTGTTTCAGGAAATCGGTATTGAGCTCGTTGATTTTAAATTGGAGTTTGGGTTAACAGCGGGTAACAACATTCTTCTCGCTGATGAAATTTCTCCCGACACTTGCCGGTTGTGGGATGCGGACACTCGACAGAAGTTCGATAAAGATGTCTTTCGCCGAGATCTTGGAAACCTGACAGACGCTTATCAAGAAATTCTAACGCGGTTGGAGGCTACTCAACATGTATAAGGTGAAAATCTATGTAACTTTGAAAGAAAGTGTGCTGGATCCGCAGGGAAGCGCGGTTACGAATTCCTTGCACCGTTTGTCGTTTAATGAAGTCCAGGATGTGCGAATCGGCAAGTATATGGAAGTTACTCTGGACGGTGGAGATTACGACGTGGATGTTCACGTTCGGGATATGTGTGAGAAGTTGTTGGCAAACCCTGTTATTGAAGATTACCGCTATGAAGTCGAGGAGGTTGTTTCTCAATGAGGTTCGCTGTCATCGTTTTCCCGGGATCGAATTGCGATGTCGATATGAGGCATGCGATCAGTGACGAGCTTGGTGAAACAGTCGATTATGTCTGGCATGAAGAAGTGAATCTGGAGAACTACGATGCGATCTTACTTCCAGGCGGATTTTCCTATGGGGACTATCTTCGTTCAGGAGCGATTGCGAGATTTTCTCCGGTGATGGGAGAGTTGCAGCGGGCGGCTGCTGAGGGGAAACCGATTCTGGGTGTGTGCAACGGATTTCAGGTTTTGCTAGAGGCGGGATTACTCCCTGGGGCGATGCGGAGAAACCGGGATTTGAAATTCATTTGTCGTCCTGTTGAGCTAAAGGTTGAAAATCATGAAACCTTGTTTTCGTCAAAATATGAGGCGGGCGAAATCATCACCATTCCGATTGCTCATGGAGATGGCAGTTACACGTGTGATGAGAAGACCTTGCATGAATTAGAAAATAATAAACAAATTGTTTTTCGATATCACGGCGTGAATCCGAACGGGTCTGTCGGGGATATTGCCGGCATTGTGAACGAGGCGGGCAATGTTCTTGGGATGATGCCCCATCCTGAACGAGCTGTGGATCGTTTGCTCGGAAGTGCCGATGGCCTGAATTTGTTCCGGTCGATTCTGGCGAATTGGAAGGAGAAGAATTATGTCGCAACTGCAACTTGAACCGACAGCTGAAGAGATCAAATCGAAGAAATTGTACCGGGAAACTGGCCTGAACGATGAAGAGTTCGCGATGGTTGAAGAGCTTCTCGGGCGACTGCCGAATCATACAGAAACCGGCCTGTTCTCGGTGATGTGGTCGGAACATTGCAGCTATAAAAATTCCAAACCTGTGCTGAAAAAATTCCTTTCGACCGGCAAACGAGTGTTGATGGGGCCAGGTGAAGGCGCTGGTGTCGTCGATATTGGTGATAATCAGGCGGTTGTGTTTAAAATCGAAAGCCACAACCATCCTTCGGCAATTGAACCCTATCAGGGAGCGGCGACAGGTGTCGGCGGCATTATTCGCGACGTGTTTTCAATGGGTGCTCGCCCAATAGCGTTGCTGAATTCCCTTCGGTTCGGTGAATTGGAGTCGGCGAAGGTTAAATATTTGTTTGAAAATGTTGTAGCCGGGATTGCGGGTTATGGGAATTGTATTGGTATTCCGACCGTTGGTGGCGAGGTCCAATTCGATGCTTCATATACAGGCAATCCGCTCGTCAACGCGATGTGTGTGGGATTAATTGACCACGATGATATTCAAGTCGGGCAGGCGAAAGGGATCGGGAACTCGGTCATGTATGTTGGGGCGAGTACTGGGCGCGATGGCATTCATGGCGCGACTATGGCCTCTGAGGAACTGAGCGACGCTTCCGATGAAAAGCGGCCGGCTGTCCAGGTCGGAGATCCTTTTATGGAGAAATTGTTGCTTGAAGCTTGCCTTGAGTTGATTCAATCAGATGCGCTTGTCGGCATTCAGGATATGGGTGCGGCCGGGTTGACGTCTTCGGCAAGCGAAATGGCCTCCAAGGCGGGGGTCGGGCTCGAAATGAACCTGGATCTTGTGCCGCAGCGCGAAACGGGAATGCTGCCTTATGAAATGATGCTTTCCGAGTCCCAGGAGCGTATGCTCGTTGTTGTCAAAAAAGGACGTGAAAAAGAAATACAGGATTTGTTCGCCAAATGGAATTTGCATGCCGTGACGATCGGCCGTGTAACGGATGATAAAAGGTTCCGTTTGTTGCATAAGGGTGAAATCGCGGCTGATGTGCCGGTGGATTCGCTCGCAGAAGAAGCACCTGTGTATCATCAGCCTTCGAAGGCGCCGGAGGCTCAGCCTGAACCTGCTCCGGTTCCGGAAGTAGATGATGTCGAGAAAACCTTGTTGGATCTTCTAGCGCAACCGACCATTGCCAGCAAAGAGTGGGTGTACGATCAATACGATTATATGGTAAGGACAAATACAGTTGTAGCACCGGGATCGGATGCGGCTGTTACCAGAATTCGTGGAACTCGGAAGGCATTGGCGATGACGACGGATTGTAATTCACGCTATCTGTATCTCGATCCGGAAGTCGGCGGGCAAATTGCCGTGGCCGAAGCGGCTCGAAATATCGTTTGTTCCGGCGGAGAACCGCTGGCGATGACGGATTGCTTGAATTTCGGCAGCCCGGAAAAGCCGGAGATCATGTGGCAATTGGAGAAAGCGGTTGATGGAATGAGTGCGGCTTGCCGGAGATTAGAAACACCGGTTGTCAGCGGAAACGTGTCGCTATACAACGAAACTAGCGGAGGCGCTATTTATCCGACACCGGTAGTCGGCATGGTGGGCTTGATCGAGGATCTCGATCATATTACGAGACAATCCTTCCAACAGGCGAGCGACTTGGTTTATGTGATCGGTGAAGCGCGCGCCGAATTCGGTGGAAGTGAACTTCAGAAATTGATGGACGGCGGCATTTCTGGCCGGGCGCCTGAGCTTGACCTGGAAATGGAAGCACGCCGGCAAGAGGAACTTTTATCTGCTATTCGTAATGGGCTTGTCCAATCGGCTCATGATTTGGCTGAAGGGGGTCTTGGTGTTGCGCTTGCTGAATCGGTTATCGGTTCTAACCTCGGTGCAAAGGTCACTATTGGCGGAGAACCGGCAACCTCGTTGTTTAGTGAAACACAATCCCGGTTCCTTGTTTCGGTCAAAAAGCAGGATCAAAAGGCTTTCGAGTCATCTGTTGGAGACGCGGTACTACTCGGCGAAGTTACTGACAGTTCCAGCCTTGTTGTTGAGAACCGGGCCGGAACCGAAATTGTCAATATGAATCATGACGCGATGCAATCAGCCTGGAAAGGAGCAATTCCATGCTTAATGGGTTAAACGAAGAATGCGGGGTTTTCGGAATATGGGGCCATCCAAACGCGGCTCAGGTTGCCTATTATGGTTTGCATAGTTTACAACATCGGGGGCAAGAAGGAGCCGGGATCGTCACCTCTGACGGAAATCATTTGCATCATCATAAAGGGCTTGGATTGGTCAATGAAGTTTTCAGTAAAGGAGAGTTGAACACTCTCGATGGTGATCGGGCAATCGGCCATGTTCGCTATTCTACGCAAGGCGAGAACGATTACGCCAACGTCCAACCGCTGATGTTTCGTTCACAGACAGGCAGTCTCGCTTTGGCCCACAATGGCAATTTGGTCAATGCGAATGCCGTCAAATATCAGCTCGAGGCCCAAGGGAGTATCTTTCAAACCACATCGGATACTGAGGTCATTGCCCATTTGATCAAAAGGGGTGGATTTATAAGGCTTGAAGATCGTGTGAAACATGCCCTTTCCATGATTAAAGGAGCCTATGCGGTAGTAATGCTGACCGAAGATAAGCTCATCGCCGCCCAGGATCCGAATAGTTTACGCCCGTTGTCACTTGGACGATTAGGGGAAGCCTGGGTCGTTGCATCGGAAACATGCGCATTTGATGTTGTCGGAGCGACTTATGAACGCGAGGTGAAACCCGGTGAACTCGTTGTTGTTGACGAAGGCGGGCTTCATTCGGAGATGATTTCGGGTTCGAGCAATCGTGCGATGTGCAGCATGGAATATATTTATTTCTCAAGGCCGGATTCGAACATCGACGGGATAAACGTTCATACTGCCAGGAAGAATCTTGGCAAACGGTTGGCGCAGGAAGCGCCTGTCGAGGCTGATGTTGTGACAGGTGTCCCTGATTCAAGTATTTCCGCGGCGATCGGGTACGCCGAGGAAGCTGGACTACCTTACGAACTTGGACTCATTAAAAATCGTTATGTGGCACGAACGTTCATCCAGCCTTCTCAGGAACTGCGTGAACAGGGTGTGAAAATGAAGCTTTCACCGGTACGAGGGGTTGTTGAAGGCAAACGGGTCGTGATGGTTGACGATTCGATTGTTCGCGGAACTACAAGTCGGCGTATCGTGCGGATGTTGTTTGAAGCGGGCGCGAAAGAAGTCCATGTGCGGATCAGTTCACCGCCGATCGCCCATCCGTGTTTTTACGGAGTCGATATTTCCTCGCGGACAGAATTAATCGCCGCTTCCCACTCTATAGAAGAAATACGCGAGCAAATCGGGGCGGATTCTTTGTCCTATCTAGGTGTAGAAGGAACGATGGAAGCCATCGGCCGGGAAGGCATGGGAGATCATTGCGGACAATGCCTCGCTTGTTTCACTGGCAAGTATCCGACGGACATTTATCCGGATACAATGCTTCCGCATGAGAAAGAGGAGGCTTATTGATGGCAGAGGCGTACAAACAGGCTGGTGTAGACGTTAACGCGGGATATGAGGCCGTGAAGCGGATGAAGTCCCATGTTGAGAGAACGAAGAGGTCCGGTGTGCTTGGAAGTCTTGGCGGATTCGGCGGCATGTTTGACTTGTCGGCTCTTAATATGAAGGAACCGGTTTTGGTCTCAGGCACGGATGGCGTTGGCACGAAATTGATGCTGGCTTTTGAAATGGATCAGCATGACACCATTGGTGTGGACGCCGTCGCTATGTGTGTGAATGATATTGTCGCACAGGGAGCAGAACCGCTTTATTTTCTGGATTATATCGCTTGTGGAGAGTTGCGACCGGAAAAAATTGAAGCTATTGTTGCCGGTGTAGCGGAAGGGTGCAGCCAGGCGGGTGCGGCTCTTATAGGCGGAGAAACCGCTGAAATGCCAG
>DASTWO010000072.1:0-12498 GCA_035776675.1 Caryophanales bacterium | reverse complement strand
GATCGGCCCCGTCAACATCAACGTCGGATCATCGCCGACAACCACCCTCGCCACCACACGAAATCGTGGCTTCAACCCGAGTTCTTCCGCCTTCTCCCGCGACATCAGCAAGATCGCCACGGCGCCATCGCTGATCTGGCTTGAATTCCCGGCCGTGATTTTCCCGCCTTCGCTAAACGCCGGCTTCAACCCAGCCAACTTCTCAAGGCTCGTGTCCGCCCGCGGGCCTTCATCTTCATCCACAACCGTTTTCGTTCCATCCGGCAACGTCACTTCCAACGGCATGATCTCCTGCCGAAACCTTCCATCTCCACGCGCCGCAACCGCCTTTTCATGGCTTTCCAACGAGAATTCATCCAGCTGTTGGCGGCTGAATCCCCACTTATCAGCGATCCGGTCAGCCGACAGGCCTTGATTGATCATTTCATACCGCGAGGTCAGCTGATCACTCAACTTGACTCCCTGCATGCTCGACAACATCGGCACACGCGACATATTCTCTATACCACCGGCCACAACCACATCCATATCTCCACTCAAAATCGCCTGTGCCGCGAAATGAACCGCTTGTTGACTCGACCCGCACTGGCGATCAATCGTTGTCGCCGGAACCTCTGCCGGATAATCCGCAATCAACGTTGCGATCCTTGCCACATCAAAGGCCTGTTCCCCAACCTGGGAAACACAACCGAAAATGACATCTTCGACAATTTCCGGGGAAATATTTGTTCGCCTGACAATCTCCCTTAACGGTTCGGAGGCCAATTCATCCGCCCGAACATGGCTCAACGCACCGTTCCGTTTCCCTACAGGAGTCCGAACGGCTTCAACGATCACAGCTTCCCTCATGGCCCTCTTCCTTTCTATAATCTATCTTTCTTCCAATCAAACCAAAGAAAAGATCCTCAAGATTAATCATGCATTTTTATAGTTTATGCATTGTTTCTCGACAACATACTGAACGGTCAGTCAGCTAAGGCCAAATTTTCAAAATACTAACCAAATCATAGTACAAACACCAAATGATGTCTAGTTCTCAACAAAGAAAAAAAACCAGCCCGAAAGGACTGATTTCACTCCCGCTCGCTATTCAGATGAGTCCAACCGTCTTTCTGATAGACCTTCTTCTCCTTCATCAATCTTCCTAAAGCCCGTTTGAAAGCACCTTTGCTCATATTGAACTTTGCTTGAATATCATCGGGATGAGTATGATCGCCGTACGGCATCGGACCTTTGCGCCCTTGCAAATATGTATAAATTTTCTGGGCATCATCCCCCATTCGCTCATGGTTCCTCGGAAGCAGAGACACATTGATCGTCCCATCTTCTTTGACACCGATCACCCTGCCCGACACTTTCTGCCCTAGCCGGGATTTCCCTTTCTGTTCACTTTCATGGATAAATCCTTTCAGACCTTCTCTGGTAATAACGAAACTTCCTGTCATCACCAACCGATAAACCGTTCCTGAAACTTCCTGGTTGAACCAACTTTCCGAAGCCGGTTGCCATATTTCTTCAATCTGGTCTTCTGTAGCCGGGCGCCCCAACAGCCCCGCTTTTTTGTCCACTTTCAACGTGCAGTACATCTCGTCCCCGATCTGCGGCCAATTTTCGAACTCATCAGGTAAATCATCCATCGACACAAGCATGTCTTTCTTAATGCCGATATCAACGAAAACGCCGAGATGGTTTTTCACTTCGACGACGGTTGCCCAATCATAGGAACCGATTACGACCTCCGGAAGCGTCATTGTGGCGGCCAGCCGACCTTTTTTATCCTGATAGATGAAAACCTCGACGGTCTCTCCTTCAGCCAATCCTCTTTCCATTTCCGTTTCATGGAGCAACACGTCCTGCTCCCCGTCCGTCAAGAAATAACCGAAAGGGGCTTCCCGGATCACTTCAAGCTCAATGATAATACCTGCTTGCAGCTTAGACATTTCAAAATCCTCCTTTTCAGCCAGTTTTCCCGGCTTGAACCGCCTTTAATCTTATCATATCCTTACGGGACAAGAGCCACCCATTAAGAATGATGATTCAATTTACCCGTCCGGTCTCCCGCCTTCATCACTTGCTCAAGCAGTATACAAACCAGAACACCGACTACCAACCCGTTGCTCATGATCGAACCTAATACTTTCGGAAGGCCGTCCCAGGCCGCTTCAGAAATAAACATGGTGCCCAGGCCCGCCATTAAGGAAAAACTGATAATAAACCGCGGTCTTTCCTCACCAACCACTGTTCGATACTGAGACAAAGCGATGCCCGCCAAACTGGCAATCGAAAGAAAAATCGTAGCGTACCCGACAGGCATGGGGATCGAAGCGAAGAACGAGGTGACAGCCGGAAACAAACTGACAAGCAACACAGTCATACTGCCAACTAGAAACGGCAAACGCTCCTTAATTTTCGTAGTCGTGATGAACCCGGCAGCAGCCGAAAGGGGAACCCCTCCCACTGTTGAAAATACACCGGCCAACATCTGGTTAATTCCCATAATAAATCCGGATCGATTGTAATTTGGCCTATCCTCTTCCACAGCATCCGCACCGACATTGATACTTGTGATTAAATTGACCATTAGCAAAAATGCAGTGAAAAGCGAAGTGAGCACCACACCCAAGTCGAATGTCGGAAGGCCCCAGGCAAAGACATCCGGCAACGCAAATATAGCATCCATTTTGACATCCACAGGCTTAGCAATCCCAACAACGGCGAACAACACCCATCCGAATGTCAAGCTGATCAGCACCGAATAACTCCGCAAAAACAAATGATTGCTCCGGGACAGGATCACTGCGAATAACAATGTCGCGACAGCACAGACAGCAACAACGGGATCGACATTCGAAGACCTGTAGCCGATACCCAATATGCCTTTCAGAAAAGACCCGCCCAGTTTCGCAACCAACAAAAGCAATATTGTCCCTGTGACCAGCGGGGTAAACAACTTTTTCACAACATCCATTAATTTAAAGGCACTGAAAACCAGAAAAAGCACGCCGCTGAGCAGCAAACCCAACTCCAGGCTGCGAAGAACAACCTCTGGGTTACCAGACGATGCTACAAAGCCAGCATATGTTAAAAAAACACCCCACCATAATCCGGCGGGACCCTCCAAAACCGGAAGCTTATGGCCAAACAGACCCTGGAGCAACGAAGTCGCCCCAAACACAAAAAAAGCCCTTTGCAAAAGCCCGGCAATTTCCGGCTGGGACATGCCAAAGGCATGCCCGATCGACAACGGCGCAACAATCGAGGTCGCCAATATATAAATCGCCCATTGCAGGGAAGAAAATGAAAGTCTCATTAAATAACGGCCTTTCTCTCTGTAGTGACCTATGAAACTTAACACTATTTAGGAAGCAATCACAAGAAATTTGCCTAAAAAAATTGCACTGCCATATTCCGATTTCCGCAAATGTTCCCTAATTCACTCTCATCCTAATTCCTCGGCGACAGCTCTTCCCGCAGTTCGGCCAGTGAAGAGGCAACCTCCAAGAAACGTTCCTTCCAAGGAACGATATCCGTGAATCCCTCCACCGCCGAAACCGGAAACCTCACCTGCCGCATAAAGCCCCGGGATCGTCTCGCCCGAAGCTTTCAAAACACGCCCGGACAAATCCGTTTGCAGGCCACCTAAAGTTTTGCGGCTCAAGACATTCAACCGAACGGCAATTAGCGGTCCATTTCTCGGATCAAGGATTTTGTGGGGTTTGGCCACACGAATCAGCTTGTCTCCTATATAATGACGAGCCCCGCGCATGGCGGTAATCTGCAAATCCTTCGTGAATTTGTTATCAATCTCCCGATCCCTTGCCCGGATTTGCCGCTCAACATGCGCCAAATCTATGAGTTTTTCATCCGTCAGCTCATTCATTCCCTGAACCAGCTCAGCCAAAGTATCAGCCACAACAAAGTCTTCTCCATTATCCATAAAAGCTTGTACCGGACCAGGCGCCCCTGATGCTGCCCTGCCCAGCACTTTTTTGACGCTTTTCTCCGTTAAATCCGGATTTTGTTCCGAACCCGAGAGCGCAAACTCCTTTTCAATGATTTTCTGCGTCAAGATGAACCAAGAATAGTCGTATCCGGTTTTTTGGATCGCCTCGAGTGTACCCAATGTATCGAAACCCGGAAAATTCGGGGCTGAGAACCTGCGTCCACGTGCATCCAACCACAGTGATGAAGGTCCTGGAAGAATGCGAATTCCGTGCCTCGGCCAAATCGGGTTCCAATTCTTGATGCCTTCCGTATAGTGCCACATACGGTCCCGGTTCACAATGCGGCCACCCGCTTCTTCTGTAATTGACAACATTCGTCCGTCAACATGGGCCGGAACACCGGAAATCATATGCTTAGGCGGCGTTGCAAGCCAATCCGGCCAATTTTCACGAATCAGATCAAAGTTCGCCCCGATCCCGCCACTCGTTACGACTACCGCCTGGGCAAGCTCTTCGAAATCCCCAATCCTTGCCCGCGAACTTTCCTCGCCGCGTTCTGCAGAACTTGGGACAAGAACGGAACCGCTTACCCCCACTACAGCTCCATCACTCGTAATCAGTTGATCTACGCGATGACGCGGACGGTAAACCACCATTCCATTTTTCATATGTTCGCGAACTCGTCTCTCAAATGGCGCGACAATGCCCGGTCCCGTTCCCCATACAATATGGAACCGCGGAACCGAGTTTCCATGTCCTTCGGCAAGATAACCGCCTCGTTCCGCCCATCCCACTACCGGAAAGAAGCGCACACCCAGTTCACGCAGCCATGCCCTTTTCTCACCCGCCGCAAATTCAACATAAGCCTCCGCCCACTTTCGTGCCCAATAATCCTCATCGGCTTCTCTGTCAAAACCGGCTGTTCCCAGCCAGTCTTGCCAGGCCAGTTCTTTCGAATCCTTGATTCTCATCCGGCGCTGTTCCGGCGAATCGACCAGAAACAATCCGCCGAAAGACCACCACGCCTGTCCGCCAAATGAAGCCTTCGGTTCCTGATCCAACAACAACACCTTTTGTCCGGCATCGGCCATCTCGACTGTCGCAACCAACCCGGCAAGCCCTGCCCCCACTACGATAGCATCATAATCCACGATAAGAACCTCCCATTCATACGGCTTCTTACCATTCCCGTTTTTTCCATTATAACGCTTAGATCGATTACCCGGTTAAAATTGAGGTTCTTATACCCTAACAGGGGATAATTGCGCGAGTTTTAGGAATCATTGCACGAAAAAAACTACATACGACATGAAAAAAGGATGCCCCAAATGTTGAAGGACATCCCAATCGCAAAATTATAAAGTCTTTAGCGCATCCTCGATCGGCGTGTCTCCGCCAATCATGTCAAAATCTTTGCCGATTGTGTTCTCATTCCCCAGCGAAGCCACAATGGTTGAAGCGACATCCTCACGCGGAATTTCCCCGCGTTCAAGATCAACCGCCACCTTGACTTTACCGGTTCCCTCGTCGTTGGTTAATCCTCCCGGGCGAATAATCGTATAGTCAAGGCCGCTCTTCTCCAACCAAACATCCGCATAATGCTTGGCCGCGCTATAATACGGTGCGCCGCTCATCCACTTGTCACGATGATGAACCCCGATTGCACTTACAATGACAAAACGCTTAACGCCGGCTTGTTTGGCCGCTTCCATCGATTTGACGGCCCCATCGAAATCAATCATCATCGTCTTATCGGCGCCGGTATGGCCACCTGATCCGGCTGTAAACACAACCGCATCGGCACCTTTTGCTGCTTTAGCAATGTCCTCAATGCTTCCTTCCAAATCAACAAGCGCCGTCCTTGCCCCTTGCTCTTCGAATTGGGCCAGTTGCTCTTCCTTCCGAACCATCGCGATGGCGGAATGTTCATCTGAATCCTGTATCTTCTTCACAACTTGCTTGCCGATTTTGCCGTTGGCACCAACTACTAGTACATTCATGAGTTTCATCCTTTCCATTCCATCATTTTGCTGCTTTCATTCGTATTCCCTAATTACCTGTAAAGAAAACAAGAAACGCCCGGCGTTCACAATCAGACGTTTCTCCCTCATTTATTAAGGCAAGTCGTTTCCTGCCGCACGATAGAGCTCATACCATTCTTCTCTCGTCAATTCAACATCGGAAGCTTTGGCGATATTTTTTAAGCGCTCGGGATTCATCGTTCCGACAACCGGTTGAATTTTCGCGGGATGGCGCAAAATCCATGCAATCGCAATGGCCGAATCAGTGACGCCTTTTTCCTCTGCGAGTTCCTGCAGTTTCGCATTCACTTCTGGGAAAGCATCATTCCCAATAAACGGTCCTTCAATCATACCGTGTTGGAACGGAGACCATGCCTGAACAGTGATATCATGCAACCGGCAGTATTCCAGAACATTGCTGTCCCGAACAACCGCTGGATCATGCTGCATATTTACATTAAGCCCTGCATCAATCATTGGTGTATGTACAATGCTCAACTGCAGTTGATTGACGATCAAGTCTTCTTTCAATTCTTTTTTCAAAAGCTCCATTTGCATCGGGTTCTGGTTACTTACACCAAAATGCCGGACCTTGCCACTTTCCTTTAATTCCGAGAAAGCTTCGGCCACTTCTTCCGGCTCCATTAAGGCATCCGGACGATGAAGCAATAAACTATCAATATAATCCGTATTTAACCGACGAAGACTGCCTTCAACAGAGGACACTATATGTTCTTTGGAAAAGTCGAATAAGCCCTCTCGAATCCCGCATTTCGTCTGCAATTTCATTTTCTCACGAACGTCATCGTTCATGTTGATCGCTTCCGAAAAGACTTCCTCCGATTTTCCACCGCCATAAATATCGGCATGGTCGAAGAAATCAACGCCGACGTCCATGGCATTTTCGATCACGTAAGCCGCGTCCTTCTTATCAAGTTCATGCATCCTCATGCAGCCTAATGAAATTTCGCCAACCTTAAGCCCACTTTTCCCCAAATTGATTTTCTTCAAGAAGAGCACCTCTCTTTTTTCGTCTGATTATTCTATCATAACACCATTATAGGCAATCGCTTAAGTCATCAGCTTGGGGGTGCACGAAAAGCTTCATTTTTCAATGGAATTACTCAGGATGACCCCAGTTCTGAACCTGATCATCTTCATCAAACTCAATAATCACGTCCGTGACTCCTTTTTCCTTCAAAATCTTATCCTCTATTTCATCTCGAACATCATCGACTTCAGCCACGGTCATGTCTGAATCGAATTCCAATCTCAACTCAACATGCAGTTCGTCGCCCGCTTTCACCACCATAAGCTCCTGTATATCTTTTACATGGGGCTCTTCAAAAGCAATTTCACCAATTTTCTTCTCCATCTCCTCGTCCGAAACCCCTAACACGCCAGCGGCATTATCAAGGAAAACCCGCCCCACGACATAAAATAACATGAGCCCAATGATAATCGAGGCGTACCCTTCTGCTGTATGAAACGGCGTATATGTACCAATCACAATGGCTAAGATGGCGATGAGCGCACCCGTTGTAGCCACCATATCTTCTAAAAAAACAAGCTTTGTCGCCGGTTTGGCGCTTCCTATATTCCTGAAGCTTTCCATCACAACCTTCAAGCCTTTAATATCATCACCTGCCAGATCCTCGGTGATTTCCCTCATGGCTTTAAACAAAACCACGGATTCCAATATGGCGGCAACCCCGAGAACCCCTATGTTCAACCAAAACCACGAACCAGATTCAGAGGGCTCCACGATGTGGTGAATCCCTTCCATGATCGTTTTATACGCCAAAATGCCTACGATCAGAACAGCACCAAGCAAAACCAAATTGACCAACCGAGCAAACCCGCCCGGAAAACGATCAGTTGGCGCCTTTTTACTTAAAGCAGATCCGATAAAGACAAATAATTGGTTAGCCATATCGCCAATGCTGTGCATCATTTCGGCAAACATCGCCACATTCCCCGTAATGAGAAAAGTAGCCGCTTTCATCATAGATATAATGGCGTTCATAATGCTTGCCCATAAAGCAGACCGGCTGCCGTTCTTTAACAATCCGAGAAACTCTTTCATGGTCGACTCCTTTTATACGGTCTCTTCCATTAGATTTCCCAAAATACAACGCTATACCCATAGATTCACCCTTTGCAAAAAAACGCCCAGCGTTAAGCCGGACGTTAGCTGAAAATGCCTTGTCTTCTACCGCCATTAATCCAAGTCCTCTTCTTCGATTTTGATGATAGTCCCTGAATTGGCGTTCACTTCCACCTCATACACCCTGTTCTGTGCGGTTAAAATGAAGATTTCATAAACCAGCACACCATGTTCCAAATCCATATCCACATGGATAATTTGTCCGGGAATTCTTTGAAGAGCGATGTCACGCGCCTGTTGAACGGTTAGCCTTTGCCTGGACATTGAGGATTCATACATAAAAAAAACATGCTCCTTGTTTGAAAATGTAGTTAATCATCAATATGCCTTGGGCAAATAAGAAGTGCACGGCTTCCAGCTTTCGGATGAATCCCGATGGTTGAAGGGATTGAAGAATCATAATAAGATGGAAAACAAGAAGTTACCGCAGGAAATCATTCAACAGGATTAAGAACCCGGAAAGAAAGGATGGTTTGAAATGGGGCAAGAAATCAAAGGGAAAACCGCATACATCACAGGCGCCGGCAGCGGAATCGGACGCGCCACCGCGCTCGAATTAGCTAAAGAAGGTGTCAACGTTGGATTGATAGCCCGTACGGAAAGCAAACTGAAAGCCGTTACGGAAGAAGCCCGATCGCGAGGTGTAAAGGCAAGTTTCGCCGTCGCCGATATCGCGAATATGGAGGAAGTGGATCAAGCCATAGATCACCTGCAAAATGATCTGGGATCCGCAGATATTCTCATTAACAACGCAGGCAATATGCTGCACGGCAACTTTTTGGAAGTGGACCCGGCAGACTGGAAGCATACAGTGGAAGTCAACGTATTCGGCACCTACCACGTTACAAGAGCAGTCTTGCCGCAAATGATTGAGCAAAACCAGGGCGACATCATCAACATCTCTTCCAGCAGCGGCCTGAAAGGAACAGCAGGTTCGACCTCCTACAGTGCTTCAAAATTCGCCGTCCAGGGAATGACCGAGGCGCTCATGCAAGAGGTGCGCAGAAACAATATTCGCGTATTCACACTAAATCCAAGCCTGGTGGCATCGGAACGAGCGCTTGGCCACAAGCCCGACGAACAGGAGAAAGAAAAGTTCATGCAGCCGGAAGACCTGGCCGAATATATGGTCGCTCAGCTGAAATTACATCCCAGGATCTTCATTAAGCAATCTTTGCAGTGGGCCACGAATCCTTTTTAAAATAACCACCAAAATTACAGCCTCATTTCTTAGGAAATGCCCTTAGAAATGAGGCTTAATGTCATCCGCTTAAAGACGACGATGCTATTTCGTTAATGGAATACTAATATCCTTACCGACTTCAAGTACGCAGTTCTTCCGATCCTTTACCGGAGCGAATATCATTACATATTCATCTTCGGCTCCCTCTACTTCACCCTTACTATAAATTGGAACCACTTTTTCACCAGCTGATTTCAGGAATACACCCGACTTTCCATCATCAACGGTATAACCATATTCCTTACTTACTACCCTTGGGTTAAGGAATTGCCGCTCCAATTTGCTCCTAACCCTATACTTCATTCCGTTTTCGTCTGTCAGGAGCTTTGTGTCGGACCCGGTTACGACTACTCTTGTTTCCAATGCTGAAAATTCTACCCGCTTAATCTTATAGGTTTCCCCTTTAAAAGTGAATGCTTTATTGACCTCTACTTTTTGTCTTTCCGAGACGGCAGATTTCTTAAGCTTAAATTCAAGCGGCCATGTCGTTTTCACACTGCCCTTCCCTTTATGCCAAATGGTTAAGTTTTCAATTTCAAGACGAATTTGTTGACCTTCATATTCCTTAATGGATTCGAAAGATAAAGCTTCAGCCACCTTGTTTTCTTCACTATTGTAATATCTACTTCCCCATCCCACATTTTCCAACTTCTTTTGTTCATTTCCAACGAGTAAATGAATGGAACTGACTCCCTCAAAAATGTCGATGTAATAGTTTTTCAAATTAGTGGTTTTGCTTTGATAAGTCAACAACAGTTTGGTCTCTTTCTCATCGGTCAACACTCTGTCAAAATGCACGGTGATGTCATGTTTTGAATCATAATAGGTTTGATTCAAGGTTTGGCCACGCCCTGAGTTTATGGCTTTTCTGACACCCGCATCGTCAATATGCTGACTTGAGAAAATCTTGTCATAAACCTCTTGAATAGCCGCTAACGCAGGCGTAAAAGTCAATGTCGACACAACAAGCAAGAAAGCCGCAGCAACGATCAGCATTTTTTTCTGAAAGGCTCTTTTTAGATTTAACCTTTTGCCAAAACCACGGTTTTCTTCCCGCTTCGTTGGTTGTTTCACTATTTGATTCACCCCGCTTAGTTCTTCTTTGGCTTTCTCGACTCCTAATCTGGCCCTGTGATGCAATTCGTCCGGGATTTCGACCTTTTCCAATTCGCGTCTGACTTTATTATTCATACATATCAACCCTTCTGAGCTGTTTTCGAAGCCTTTCCAAGGATCGGTACAATACCGATTTGACTGTTCCCAAAGGAGATCCCTCGATTTCCGAAATCTCTTTGAGGGTGTAACCGTAGTAATACTTCAAAAGAATAATACTTTTTTCACCTTCATTTAAATTCTCAAGAAGATCTTGCAAAGATAGTGCAAGAGGAAGGTCCTCATCACTTGGATCAAGAAAATCGGTTTTCTCAGGATTCAAGTAAAGGACTTTCTTTTGCCTTCTCAACATATCGGTTGCACAACTTTTCGCGATCTTGATTAACCACGTTTTGAAAAAGTCGGGATTCTTTAATGTCCCGATATTTTTAAAAGACCGATAAGCCGTTTCTTGAACGACATCAAGCGCATCATTCTCATTTTTCACATACACATACGCCATTCGGTAAATGTCCTTTTCATACTCTTGAAACAGTGTTAAGAAAGCTTCTTCATGGCCTTTTTGCGCCTTATAAACCAAGTCAATAATCGTCACTCACCTTCATTTCCCTGAATGTATTCTTACTCATTAGACGGACGTACCAATGATTTGGCTTCAATTATTTTTCGAACCTGACAGATCATAAAAAAACGCCCAGCTCTAATAAACTGCAGACGATAAATTCCCGGCAACCTGTGGCAGTGTTTGCCCGTACCGGAACCACGACTATTGACTATGTAATGGATTTCCACAATAAAAAGGATGTAACGATTTCCGTAGAATGGTTGGATGGCGTGAAGGTGAAAGGACCGAAGTGGATTGAACATGAAAAGTTAATTACAGTTCTTCATGAAAAAGCACCGTGGATCCTCGAAAAATGGCGGGAATTCAATGAAATGGCCCACCTAAGATATCAGGACCATTCCGACGCCTCGTCCGTTCAGTCTTACCCAACTACAAGCACCGCAAAGAATGGCTTCGGGTCAATGGGCCTCGGCTGAGTTTGGGGTGATTTGGCATGTTTTTTCGTTTTGAGATATATTAATTTTACGTTGTTCATCGTGTCATGGACCAAGTCACCAAACGACATTTAAGTTCTATATGTTCCGAATCTAAGCCCATTTCCTCAAATTTTTTCCTTTGATCTTTAATGAATTTTTTATCCTGTTTCAACTTTTCTACTGCTTCTTTATAAGCCCTTTCTGTTTTGATCATTATGCTCACTCCTAACGAGCAATCGCTCCTATAAGCATATCGTCGAAACATTATACAGTGTTTATAGCCATGAAGATTTTCAGAAGTTGCTGATGTTTCATATTCTGCATATAATAA
Source organism: Caryophanales bacterium (assembly GCA_035776675.1). Lineage (GTDB taxonomy): Bacteria > Bacillota > Bacilli > Bacillales > DASSOY01 > DASSOY01. The sequence goes on along the minus strand of DASTWO010000072.1, from coordinate 638 downwards.
TAGTGGAGGTGAAATCGATGGCAATGACGGAAAAAGAAAAATTGATTACCTTGCTCAACGTCCTTGACGAAAAACAAATTTCCGCTTTGAGAACCATTGTTGAATCAATGGCATCTAAAAAACAGGAAAAACAAGAACTGTATGATGCTCTTAAAGTCAGTGAACCATCCTTTAAAGAATGGGATAACAAGGAGGATGATGTGTATAATGACCTATAAACAAGGCGATGTAATATTAATCCCTTTTCCTTTTTCCGACTTAACAGGTAGTAAGAAACGCCCAGCGTTAATTATAAATAAGCCTGACGTTTATAAAGAACCCCATCTGATCTGCATGATGATTACCTCAGTACAAAGAGACACCCCTAAAGATATTTCAATTCTCCAATGGAAAGACACTGTATTACTAAAACCTTCAATGGCTCGTACTAATAAAATATTTACCATTGACACAAGCATAGTTCTTAAAAAGTTAGGTCAATTAAAACAAGATGACTTCAAGCCAATTCTCTCCAGATTTTAAGTTTATTTGAGTAAAATTAATGAGGTCTTTCACATGTCAGCCTTAATCAACGGCTTTTATCTTTAATCGGCACATTCGGGATTGATCGCACAGTCTATTCGATTTCTCCTACACAT
>DASTWO010000071.1:0-32142 GCA_035776675.1 Caryophanales bacterium | reverse complement strand
TATCACCCTTGAGTCCCTTAGGCTGGATATTCCGGCATTGTCTTGCAATATTAATTTTGCGCCGAATCTTGCGAAAGAATGGGAGATTGAAAGCGTCCCTTGCCTTATCTTTTTTCGCCATGGGGCTGTAGAAGGGAAGGTTTATGCCTTTCATTCCGTCAGTTTTCTCTATGATTTCTTGAAAAAGAAGATGTGATTTTTTACACATTTTGCTCCTCATTGTCTGGATATATTTTCATAATGGACAAAAAACGCCTTTGTGACAGCTTTCATTTATGTGTAAACAATTTGCAATTTTTCGCCTTAATAAAGCCACTTTACAAAAGTTAAGCGGTATTGACGTTTGTCATGAAATTGTATATTCAGCGGCCGTCCATACGTGGTATAAATGTAGTAGGCGAATAATGAAAGTTATAAGAATCCGAAAACGGGTATACAAGGAACATAATCGCTTTCGATAAAGTTCGGCGAAAATCATTTTCCTAACGAAGCGCCGAACGGACCTGCCGAGGGCAGGCCAAAACTTGGAAAGGCGAGGTGGTTCTCATGAAGGCGTTACAATTAGAATCGTTCGTACAACAACCATCAAGATTGTCTATTGAAGAAAAAGTTGTTTATATACAATCCGGAAATGAAAAAATGAGAAATCAATTAATTGGTGATTATCAACCTTTTATCAAAAAAGTCGCATCAAAAGTTTGCAATCACTATATCGATCACACAATGGATGAATACAGCATCGGTTTGTTTGCTTTTAACGAATCCATAGATCAATATCATTCCGGTCAGGGAAGCCGATTCCTGACTTTTGCGGATATGGTGATTCGCCGCCGTATTATAGATTTTATCCGTAAGGAAACCCGACAAAAAAGAGCGGTGTTCTTTGAGCAACCCGAAGAAACGGAAGAAAACCGGGCAGAAGAGAGTTATCCTGAATTAAAAGCAGCGATGGATCACTTTGAACTGCAGAGAGAGAATGAGAATCGAGTTTATGAGATTGAAGAATACAAGAAAATGCTTGAACCCTACGGCATTACATTCAAAGGGTTGAGCAAACATTGCCCGAAACACCAGGATGCCCGTGAAAATGCGAAATTGATCGCGAAAATGTTGGCTGAAAAGGAACAACTGGCCAATTATTTGCTTGAAAAACGTCAACTCCCGATAAAAGATCTTCTTTCCTTGGTGTCATGCAGTCGTAAAACGATTGAAAGAAATCGAAAGTATATAATAGCAGCAGCCTTGATTTATCTCGGTGATTTTGTCGAGTTACAATCTTACATTGAACCGTAATCATATGGTAAAGTTAAATAGGATGTCAGACTTTTTGCGAAGTCGAATGTAGATGGCGATGCCCATTTATGACCATCCAACCATGTATGGAACGGTTGAATGATACAATGTTTTGCCAGTGTGGCAGAATAATTCGGCTGTTATCATGAAGGAAAAGGGGGGAATGGTTTGAAGCGGGGCATTGTGATGGAAGTAAAGCGTAGAAAAGCGGTGGTTTTAACGGAAAACGGCCGGTTTGAAACGATCCGTCTGCCAAAAGGAACGACCCCCGGAGTCGGCGATAAAGTCGTGGTTCCCGATGAGGAATCCAATGTTGCCGTCCGAAGAAAATCATATCGATGGTTTCCTGCGATGTCCACCATAGCGGCTGTTTTGATTTTTGTCGTGTTACTGGGCGGGTTCTTTACTGCGAATCCAAATGAAACAATCGCTGCCTACGTAAGTTATGATGTGAATCCAAGCTTTTCGGCGGCGGTGAATGGAGACATGCAAGTGGTTTCCGTCCAAACGTGGAATCAGGATGCGGCGACGTTATTTGCTCAGTGGGACTCGTATCGTTTTATGGAACTGAAGGCGTTTTCTCAGCTCGTTGTGGAGAAGATTGCGAAATCCGGTTATTTCAAGGATGATTCTCATTTTCTTGTTGCCACAACTGTTGTTGTCCGGGATCAGAATGTAAAAGACAAGGTAACCGCTTCTTTAAACAAAGTAGTGGACTCCATTCGGTCTAATAAACTGCTTACCGGAAAAAGCGTGGCCGTAACCGTGAAAACGGCGGATCCGGAAACCCGAAAGAAAGCTAATTCACACGGATTGTCTTTAGGGAAATATTTGCTTTATTTAAGTGCTGACGACAAGGGAAAGAACTTATCTATTCATACGGTCAAACAATCGTCTGTAGCTGAGATTGAGCACAAAATGCAAGAAGACCCGAAATCCGAGCCCGTGACCAATGTAGGAATTGGGACTGGTGTGGCTGAAGAACCGAAGGTTTCGGAAGCTCAACAAGACAATGGAAAACACCTTGGCTTGCAAAAGGTGAGTTCTGACGAAGAAACAAACGACAACGGAAAACACAAGGGCTGGTCTAAACCGAAACAGGATAAAGAACATCATGATAATGGAAAGCATAAAGGATGGCAGAAGGAAAAGCCGGACCATAAGGAATCGAGGCACGCGGAGAAGAAAAAGAAACCACACAAGACGCGGCCTCATTCTTCGTCTGCCATGAAACAGAACAGCACGAAGCAAAGTGGGAGTAAGAACCACGGAAACCCTCACAAAGATAAGAACGATAAGCACCAGAAGAAACAGAACGAAGCTCGGCACCACAACAACAATCCCAAGTCCAAATCGCCAAAAGAGGGGAATCAAGGATCCGGACCGGGTCATAAGGAATTAAAGCTGGATATCCAGCTTCCGAACCTCGGTTTTCAGAAGGACTTTCTAGAAAGGGATATTGGTTCCCTACATATTGTGATTCAATTTGACAAAAAGGCGGAATGATCCACAATCGGACGTGGATTTCTGTCTTTTTTTGTTGGAAAAAATATCGCTTCTGTCGAACGGTTCTTCAAGGAATTACAGGATGGTTCGAGAATAAACTTAGATATAGCCCATTTCAGAAGGAGTGTCTGAGTTGGAAGCAACCATTAATCGATTTATTGAACGTTTGAAGGAAAATCGTTCCTTGCGGCCGTTATACCGAAACGTTGATTTCTGTGTAGAATTGAAAGGAAAAAGAGTTAACTATTTGCTCGCATTTGACAAAGAAGGTTGCAGGCGAATAGGGGAAGGTAAAGCGGATGTCACCATTTCGGGGAAGGATAAGGACCTGGTTCACCTGTTGGAAGGGAAGGAACGATTGTTGATGATGGTGCAACGACAGGCACTGGACATTCAAGGTGCCTATCGCCGCCAGTTGAAGCTTGAATCACTATTTCTATTGAATGGAACGGAAAAGTATCTCATCTATCAGCTTTCTTGATATTTGGCCAATAATTGTTCCAGGGCAAGAGGGATTTCAACGAATGAAGCATGGTCATCGAATCTTTTCTCAATTTCATGTTGCGGGTTAAGCAACAGGGTGTAAGGAACACTGGTGCAACGATAAGCATCGTATACATGAGTCTCAATATCGCGCAGAACCGGAAACTGAAAGTCATTGTGCTCGACGAATCTTAATCCATCTTCCGGGTCTCCCTCACGCCCGGTGACATTAACTGTGAGGAAAGCTAATTCACGATTTTTCTTCAAAGCGTGAAACAATTTTTCCTTTTTCGGCAGATCTTTAAGACAGTCCGGGCACCAGGAAACCCAGAAAGTCAACATCACGCAACGTCCCCGGAAATCGTCCAGTGATATTTCATGGTTTGTTCCATATTCCATCAATGAAAAGGATGGAGCCTTTTCCAGGTCTTGATCCTTGTCAGCCATGATCTCACGCCTTTCAGTAAGAAGGTTATATGTCGCAATTCTTTGGTTGACCTGAATGCTTATTTTAACATTTCTTAGCCATTGTACCATGAGAGGAAAAAGTTTTGGAAAAAAAGTTTGACAACCGGGTGGTTCCATGCTAAGATCACAAATAACTTCATAAACAATGAAACTCTTATCAAGAGAGGCTGAGGGACTGGCCCGATGAAGCCCGGCAACCGTCAGACGGATTTACCGTTTGAAATGGTGCCAATTCCTGGGAGATAAGAGGGGTAGAATGACTTATAAGAATGAACCCCTTCTGAACTCTCGGAAGGGGTTTTTTAGGTGGAGTAAGATTTCGGACGCTAATAAGCGCTAGGAAGAATAAGTCTACATGTCAACAATTTAATATGTTTTTTTTCTCTTATCAAGAGAGGTGGAGGGACTGGCCCTGTGAAGCCCGGCAACCGTCAGACGGATTTACCGTTTGAAATGGTGCCAATTCCTGATAGATAAGAGAGGGTTTTCGCAACATAATCCTCTTCTTATCGAAGAGGATTTTTCACTTTATTTACGAGTGAATGCGCTAAAGCGTATTAAGTTTAAAAATTATGAGGGAGAGTGGAAAGCATGAGTCAGCAGAAAGAAAATTACGATTTGGAGACCATCTTACTGCACGGAGGACAGGAGCCCGATCCAGCAACAGGGTCTAGAGCTGTTCCCATTCATCAAACAACGTCATACGTGTTCGATGATACAGAGCATGCGAGAAGATTGTTCGGACTTGAAGAAACAGGGAACATTTACACAAGAATCATGAATCCCACTCAAGATGTCTTTGAACAACGGATTGCACAACTCGAAAGAGGCATTGGGGCGTTGGCAACTTCTTCGGGAATGGCGGCTATTACCACAAGTATCTTGAACATTGCCGGTTCTGGAGATGAAATCGTAGCAGCCACAAATCTTTATGGCGGAACTTACAATTTATTTTCAACGACACTCCCGAAATACGGCATCAATGTTAATTTTGTAGACTCGACTGATCCTGAAGATTTCCGTAATGCCATAACCCCCAAGACAAAGGCGGTTTATGCTGAAATTATCGGCAATCCAAGCTTGAACGTTTTGGATGTCGAGAAAGTGGCAGAAGTGGCGCATAATGCAGGCGTTCCCCTGATTATTGATAGTACATTTGCTACACCGTATGTTTGTCGTCCGATCGAATGGGGAGCGGACATTGTTATACATTCGGCCACTAAGTGGATAGGCGGACATGGCAATTCAATCGGCGGGGTGATTGTTGACGGCGGACGATTCGACTGGAACAGCGATAAGTTTCCGGGATTCACCGAACCTGATGAAAGTTATCACGGCCTTCGCTATGCGCAGGATGTTGGTGAAGCTGCTTTTATTACAAAAGCCCGTGTGCAGCTGCTGCGTGACATTGGGGCATGTATCAGCCCTTTTAACGCTTTCTTGTTATTGCAAGGACTGGAAACTCTACATTTAAGAATTAAAGAACATGGGAAAAATGCGAATAGCATTGCGGAACATCTGGAGAACCATCCGGGCGTTGAGTGGGTTTCCCATCCAAGCCTTGAGAATCATCCATCACATGAACTTGCCAAGAAATATTTCGACGGCGGCTTCGGCTCCATTGTGAATTTCGGGATTAAAGGCGGTAAAGAAGCCGGACGAAAGTTAATCGATCATATCTCACTATGGTCGCACCTGGCCAACGTGGGAGATGCAAAATCATTAATTATCCACCCGGCAACTACGACTCACCAGCAGTTGCAGGAAGAAGAACTGAAAACGACCGGTGTAACGGAAGAACTGGTTCGACTGTCAGTAGGAATCGAATCCGTTCGTGATTTGAAGGCTTCACTGGATGAGGCGTTGTTTCAAGCAACAGGATTAAAAGGGGAAAAGATCACCGTTAACGACTAATACCTCGTTTGATACAGTGGCGTTCCCGACGGGAATTGACACATTGAAGAATGAGAACCAGCATTAAAGGGGTGGTTGTATGGCGGTTAAAGTGGCTTTGTTAGGTTTCGGGACGGTGGGTACCGGCGTATATGAAACCATTCATTCACAAAAGGAAAAATGGAAAGAAGTGATTGGTGAAGATATTGAGATCGCCGCGGTTCTCGTGAAAGATAAAAATAAGGAGCGCACTGTAGACACCAAGGTCCGTTTTACTACAGATTTTCAAGAGATTCTCTCTCTTCCCGGTTTGGATGCTGTTGTGGAAGCGATTGTCGGGCGTGAACCTGCTTTAACTTATAATACCGCATTGCTGGAAAAGGGCATTCATGTCGTAAGTGCCAACAAGGAATGTATTGCATATAACGGCGGATTGTTAAAGGAGACGGCTAAGCGTAACGGGGTGACTTTTTCATATGAAGCCTCAGTTGGCGGGGGAATCCCGATTATACGAACGATTCATGAGTTATTGCGAATCAATCCAATTGAGAAACTGGAAGGTATATTGAACGGGACATGTAATTTCATCCTAAGTGATATGCGGTCGGACGGAGTTTCGTTTGAAGGAGCTTTAGCTGCCGCGCAGCATTATGGTTATGCGGAAGCCGACCCAACAAATGACATTGAAGGTTGGGACGCCTTTTATAAAATCAATATTTTGAGTGAACTCGTTTTTGGGGAGCAGCCTGACTGGAACAATGTGGAACGTAAGGGGATTTCAGATGTATCACCAGAAGATATTCAAAGCGCCAGTGCCGCCGGGAAACGACTAAAGCTCATCGCCTCGGCCGAGAATACAAAGGAAGGTGTTACTGCCTCTGTTAAGCCTGTTGCCCTTGGCCCGGAAAGCCCCCTTTATTCCGTTGAAGGAGTCAATAATGCTGTTCATATTCGGGCAGGTATTGCCGGGAATTTGTTGCTTCAAGGGGCAGGTGCCGGAGCTGAGCCGACGGCCAGTGCAATTATCGAAGATCTTGCCCATGTGTTTTCGGGAAAATTCATTCATTCGTTACTAACAGTCCATTAGGATAAATATTCCTTACAATCCCTTTCAATTAAATTATTGACAATATTAAAAGGCCCGTGATAGACTACGAATGTTGCTTTTGAAAAGTCATAAAAAAATACACATATCCTTATCAAGAGAGGCGGAGGGACCGGCCCGATGATGCCCGGCAACCTGGCACTCAACTGGATTTCACATGAACGTGTGAACCTGGATTGAGTGGCTAGGTGCCAATTCCTGCAAAGCACAAGGTGCTTTGAGAGATGAGGAGAAAGATTGTTGGATGATCCCGCAAACCTTTCTGCTCATTTTGCAGAGAGGTTTTTTTTCTTTAGCAAAGCGGAAGCCGCAAAGGGGCATTCAATAAGGATGGAAAGGGAGTGAGACTATGATTCGGCTGGAAGGCTTAAAGAAAATTTTCCCGACAAAAAGCGGAAATGTGACGGCTGTTGAAGATGTGAATCTCGACATTCAGGAAGGAGAGATTTTCGGGATCATCGGATACAGCGGCGCCGGAAAAAGTACGCTTGTCAGGTTGTTGAACGCATTGGAACGGCCTACTGAAGGCTCCGTTACGATAGCAGGTAAAAATCTTTCAAAACTCAACAATAAACAATTGCGTACAGCACGACGTGAGATTAGCATGATCTTTCAACACTTTAACCTGTTATGGTCGCGAACCGTTCGCCAGAATATCGCGTTTCCTTTAGAAGTAGCCGGTATTTCGAAAAGCAAACGCCGTAAGCGGGTAGAGGAACTGATCCAACTTGTCGGATTGGATGGCCGAGGAGATTCTTATCCGTCCCAACTAAGCGGAGGGCAGAAGCAACGAGTCGGGATAGCCCGCGCACTCGCCAACAATCCAAAGGTTCTGTTGTGTGATGAGGCGACTTCGGCTCTTGATCCGAAGACAACCGATGCAATTCTGGATCTCCTTGTCGACATTAACAGGAAGCTCGGACTGACAATCGTCTTGATTACACATGAAATGCACGTGATCCGTAAGATTTCCCACCGAGTCGCGGTTATGGAAAACGGCGGGGTGGTTGAACAAGACTCTGTGAATCATATTTTCCGAAATCCGAAGCAAGAGATTACCAAAGACTTTGTCAAGCAAGTCAGTGAAATTGATAATACGAAAGAAACCGCTCGTTTGTTGACAGAACAGTTTCCTGAAGGAACAATAGCGAAATTGACATTTATCGGCGAAGCTGCCGGGAAGCCCGTTATTTCTAACTTGTTTAAGCGCCCAAACGTGGATGTCAATATTCTCGAAGGCGATATTTCACAAGCGAAGGAAGATTCTTACGGGAAATTGTATTTACAGCTTTCAGGGAGCGGCAAATCTGTTGAGGAAGCGTTGGCGTCCTGTCGTGAACAAGGAGTGGAAACGGAGGTGATCTCGCATGCTGAAGGAGCTGTTCCCGCACGCCGACTGGGGTAAACTATGGGAAGCCACGATTGAAACGCTGTATATGACATCTATTTCAGTAGGTATCTCTTTTATCCTTGGTATCATTCTTGGCTTATTGTTGTTTCTAACGGCAAAAGGCGGATTTTACGAAAATGCTTATATTTATAAATTTGCTGCTGCGGTCGTCAACGTCTTTCGGTCGATTCCGTTCATCATTTTGATCATCCTGATCATTCCGTTCACGATTTTCTTGCTGAACACCATGATCGGGGCGAAGGCTGCCATACCGGCGCTTGTTATTGGATCGGCTCCATTTTATGCCCGTCTTGTCGAAATCGGCTTGAGGGAAGTAGACAAAGGCGTGATCGAGGCGGCTCAATCAATGGGAGCTACCAAACTCCAGATCATTTACAAAGTGTTGCTGCCAGAATCCATGCCGGCACTTATCTCGGGTATTACAGTAACGTCGATTGCACTTGTAAGCTATACCGCAATGGCAGGAGTTATTGGCGGTGGTGGACTTGGTTCACTTGCCTTCTTGGAAGGGTATCAGCGTAATCATGGAGATATTACTTTTCTGGCGACTGTCAGTATTTTGATCATTGTTTTCTTCATTCAGGTTATTGGCGATACCGCAACAAGGGTTATAGATAAGAGATAGATATAATATGGAGGGAAATCATCATGAGAAATTTCAAGAAACTATTTTCAATCGCGATTGTATTATTGCTGTCAGTAGGACTTGCGGCTTGCGGATCCAGCAGTTCAGCCAGCGGGGGCGAGAACAGCGGCAATACGGATAAATCGACTGACAATGGCAATGAAAAAGAAGAATTGACTACGTTGACTGTTGGCGCTACTCCGATTCCTCATTCGGTGATCTTGAAAAAGGCGAAACCGATTTTGAAGAAGAAGGGCATCAAACTGGAGATTGTGAAATTCGAAGATTATGTTACACCGAATAAAGCATTGGCTACAGGTGATCTCGATGCCAATTACTTTCAGCATCTGCCGTATTTGAAGAAGCAGAAGGAGAATTTCGGCTATAACTTTGTCAGTGTCGGCAAAATCCACATTGAACCGATCGCGGGCTATTCCAAGAAATACGATAGTGTTAAAGAACTGCCGAAAGGAGCAACCGTCCTCCTCCCGAGTGTAGTGCCCGCACAAAGCCGGATTCTGACATTGCTTGATCATAAAGGTGTTATTCAATTGAAAGAAGGAACCGGATATGACGCTACGTTCGAGGACATCGTGAAAAACCCGAAAGAATTGAATTTCAAACACGACATCAAGCCGGCTCTCTTGCCGCAGGCATATAAGCATGGAGAAGGTGACCTTGTTTTCATTAACACAAACTATGCAATCGACAACGGACTCAATCCACTCGAGGATTCAATTATCATTGAAGGCAAAGATTCTCCGTATGCCAATGTTGTCGCTGTGAAAAAGGAAAATGCCGACAATCCGGCGATCCAGACGCTTGTCGATGTGTTGCAATCCAAGAAAATCCAGCAATTTATTCTCGATAAATGGAACGGCGCCGTTGTTCCAGTCTCACTTAATGAATAATCACAGGGAAGAGGTAACGGCTCGCTTTAACATCGGGTCGTATTCATTTTTTTGAGAAATCCACGGAAAAAGGGCGATTTGTCTTAGGGCGATTTTCTTAGAAACCGAGAAATTCAGCGTAATTTAAAGGATTTTTCTTCGATTGGCTCTTGAAACCCTTTTCATTATGTTGAATGAATATGCAGGGTGTTTCACCCTTGAATCTGCCCCTTGGGGATTTGGGGATAGCGTGATAGGGTATAAAATGTGTTGTAAAAACAATCGAAAGGATTTGATTCATTATCCAGAACAACCGCATTGACCTCAACCATACCAATGAGATGGAAAAGGCGATGTATAATGCACATGGAATTGGTTATGCAGAATACGGACGCAGTTTGGAAAATCGTCTTAAAGTCGAGAAGAAACGTGAACTGAGTCATCAGAAGAGCCTGCAGTTGGTGAATGAACATGATCGCAAAATAAATCCTTAGATTGTTTGGAAGGAAACATCCGAATATGGCATAATAATGAAACCACGGGATTTTCCTGTGGTTTTTTTGTGGGTGGTTTTTCATTCTCTATTTGTCTTTTCTGGGTTATAAGGCGGCTTTTGGACAAGCAAACGCTTGTTATTGATTCTGTTTTTAAATTCCTTTAAGATAAGAATGAGAATAGATTGAGAATCACTACTACTATATAAGGTTACGGAGGGATTCCGAATGTCAGTACCATATTTGAAAATCGAGGATTTGCATGTCTCGATCGAAGGAAAAGAAATCGTTAAAGGGTTCAACCTTGAAATAAACGGCGGAGAGATTCACGCAGTCATGGGCCCGAACGGAACAGGGAAATCCACACTCGCCTCGGCGATCATGGGACATCCGAAATACGAGGTGACCAAAGGAAAAGTTCTCTTCAACGGCGAAGACGTGTTGGAGATGGAGGTAGATGAACGTGCCAGAGCAGGTTTGTATCTGGCGATGCAGTATCCAAGCGAAATCAGCGGGGTGACCAACGCCGACTTTCTGCGTTCTTCCATCAATGCAAAGCGCGGTGAAGGCAATGAAGTGAACCTGATGAAGTTCATCAAAAACCTGGATGAAAAAATGGATATACTCGGCATCGATAAGTCGTTCGCACAGCGTTACTTGAACGAAGGATTTTCCGGCGGCGAGAAGAAAAGAAACGAAATCCTTCAGTTGATGGTATTGGAGCCGGCTATCGCGATTCTTGACGAAATCGACTCCGGTCTGGATATCGACGCTCTTCAAGTTGTTTCCAAAGGTGTCAACGAAATGCGGGATCCGGGCTTCGGATGTTTGATCATCACTCACTACCAGCGCTTGCTGAACTACATTAAGCCGGATAAAGTTCACGTTATGATGCAGGGACGGATTGTGAAAACCGGGGGTCCCGAACTGGCTGAACAACTTGAGAACGAAGGTTATGATGGATTGAAGAAAGAACTCGGTATTGAAGACGAGACCGTAGGACAGGAAGCCTAAGGTAGCAAAGGAGGGTAAGGCATGACGACGGAAACGAAGCAACTGAAATTCGAAAAGGATGAAATCAGCCAATTTTCCAAGGGACGCGGAGAGCCGGATTGGATGCACGATCTTCGCCTGCAGGCATTGTCCGCGGCTGAAGAGCTGGAAATGCCGAGACCGGAAAAGACGAGGATCAAAGGCTGGAATTTCACTGACTTTCAATATGATGCAGAATCGGAGAAGCTGAACTCGCTTGATGACTTGCCTGAAAATATTCGAACCCTGATCGGCCAGAATGAGGAAGCGGGAAACACTTTGGTTCATCGCAACTCAACGTTGGCTTATTCGGAGCTGTCGGAAGAATTGAGCGAAAAAGGCGTGATTTTCACAGATATCGAAACGGCTTTAAAAGAGCATGGCGATCTTGTGAAGAAATATTTCATGCAGGCTGTTGATGTCCGTGAACATCGTCTTACAGCACTTCATACTGCTTTATTAAACAGCGGCACTTTCCTTTATGTTCCGAAGAACGTGGAGATTAAGGTCCCATTACAATCGGTATATTGGAAAGATAACCATGAAACCGGACTGATTAATCATGTCTTAATTGTCGCGGAAGATCATAGTTCCGTGACATATGTGGAAAACTATCTGTCGGAAGATGAAGATCATTCTTCGGTCGCCAATATCGTTGCCGAAGTCTACGCCGGTCAAAACGCGCGAATTGCCTATGGTGCCGTTGATAATTTCTCTAAAGGCGTTACTACCTATGTGAATCGCCGGGGTCTTACTTCCCGTGACGGCAAGATTGAATGGGCGCTTGGACAAATGAATGATGGGAATACGTTGTCCGATAATACAACAAATCTTGTCGGGGACGGATCTTTTACAGATACCAAGTCAGTTTCAGTCGGTCGCGGCGACCAAAGCCAAAACTTTGTCACTCGTGTCACTCATTACGGCAAAGGCTCAGAAGGATATATCCTGACCCACGGAGTCATGAAAGATAAAGCGAAATCCATCTTCAACGGCATATCGAAAGTCGAACATGGTGCCGCTAAGGCGAGCAGTGAACAAACCGAGCGTGTACTAATGTTAAGTGAAGGGGCCCGTGGGGATGCCAATCCGATCCTGTTGATTGACGAAAATGACGTCGAGGAAGCAGGCCACGCAGCTTCGGTCGGTCGTATTGATCCGGTTCAAATGTATTATTTAATGAGCCGGGGAATTACCCGCAAGGAAGCACAGCGCCTAATTATTCATGGGTTCCTCGCGCCGGTTGTCGATCAACTTCCGATCGAAGGCGTGAAGAAACAGCTTGTTGAAGTGATTGAAAGGAAAATGCGGTAATGGATGTTCGGGAAATCAAAAAGCAATTTCCGATACTCAATCAAGAAGTGAACGGTCACCCGCTCGTGTATCTGGACAGCGCTGCGACTTCACAAAAGCCGCAGACTGTAATTGAGACGGTGAACCGATACTATCGAGAATTGAATTCAAACGTTCACCGCGGCGTTCATACACTCGGAACAAGAGCGACAGAAGCTTATGAAGGCGCGCGTGAAAAAGTCCGCAGGTTCATCAATGCGACCTCGACGGAGGAAATTGTGTTCACCCGTGGAACGACAGTTTCGATCAACACCGTGGCTTACAGTTACGGTGATGCCAACGTTGCTGAAGGCGACGAAATTGTCATTACTCCGATGGAACATCACAGCAACCTGATTCCGTGGCAGCAGCTCGCCAAGCGAAAAGGAGCTGTGTTGAAATATATTCCGTTGCAAGAGGGCGGAACGATAACATTGGAAGACGTTGAGAAAACAGTGACCGACAAGACAAAGGTCGTAGCACTTGCCCACGTATCCAATGTTCTCGGAACGATTAATCCAATTAAGGAAATTGCGGCTATCAGCCATCGGCATGGAGCGGTTCTTGTTGTCGACGGGGCCCAGAGTGTTCCGCATATGGAAGTGGATGTGCGTGATCTGGATTGCGATTTCTACGCTTTTTCGGGTCACAAAATGACGGGACCCACCGGTATCGGTGTTCTTTATGGAAAGAAGGCTTTGCTTGAAGATATGGAACCTGTTGAATTCGGCGGCGAAATGATTGACTTTGTTGAGTATTACGACTCAACCTGGAAAGATTTGCCCTGGAAATTCGAAGGCGGAACACCGATCATTGCTGGAGCTGTAGGCATGGGGGCGGCCATCGATTTTCTGACGGAAATTGGGATGGATGCGATCAGGGATCATGAACATGAGTTGGCGGATTATGCCCTTGAACGCATGTCGGCCATTGAGGATATTGAAATATACGGGCCGAAAGAGCGTGCTGGCCTCGTGACCTTCAACCTGAAAGATATCCATCCGCATGATTTAGCAACCGTACTCGATGCGGAAGGCATTGCCGTCCGGGCAGGGCATCATTGTGCCCAGCCGCTTATGAAAGAGCTTGGTGTATCGGCCACAGCCCGCGCAAGTTTTTACCTTTATAATTCAAAGGCTGATATCGATTCTCTCGTCAACGGATTAACAACAACAAAGGAGTATTTCGGAGATGTCATTCGGTAACCTTGATCAATTGTATCGCCAGGTGATCATGGATCATTATAAGAATCCGCGTAACCGCGGGGAACTTCCTGACGACGGCGCGCTCAAAATCAATATGAATAACCCTACATGCGGGGACCGGATTCAGCTGAACCTAAAGGTTGAAGACGGGAAGATTGCAGACGCTAGTTTCACCGGCGAAGGTTGTTCAATCAGCTTGTCGTCCGCGGATATGATGGCGAGTGTTGTAAAGGGGAAGTCGGTTGACGATGCGATGAAGTTGTCCGGCATATTCTCCGAAATGATGCTTGGCGAGGAATATGACGATGAATCTTATGATCTTGAGGACATTGAAGCGTTGCAAGGGGTGTCGAAATTTCCGGCCCGCATTAAATGCGCAACATTGGCCTGGAAGGCAATGGAGAAGGGCTTGAAAGAAGAGCAATAAAGTGGCCGGGGTTTGTCATCATTCGTTATGTATACTACAATGGAAATAAGTATATATGAAACATCCGCCATACTCTGAGGAGGGATGATCATGGCGAAGAAAATGCCGGAAATCGGCGAATATCAATACGGATTCCATGATAAAGACGTTTCCGTTTATCGTTCGGGACGCGGTTTAACCAGAGAAGTCGTTGAAGACATTTCAAAGCGCAAGAATGAACCGCAGTGGATGCTCGACTTTCGTCTGAAATCACTTGATATATTTTATAAAAAACCGATGCCGCAATGGGGCGGCGACCTGTCGGATCTTGACTTCGATGAAATTCAGTACTATGTAAAACCATCGGAGAAATCCGAAAGGTCTTGGGATGAAGTTCCTGCGGAGATTAAACAAACCTTCGACAGGCTAGGGATTCCTGAAGCGGAACAGAAGTACTTGGCCGGTGTTTCGGCCCAGTATGAATCCGAAGTGGTTTACCACAGCATGAAAGAAGACCTTGAGAAGCAAGGCATTATTTTCAAAGATACAGACACCGCTTTGCAGGAACATGAAGATATTTTCAAGGAACATTTTGGAAAATCCATTCCCGCGGCGGATAACAAATTTTCGGCGCTGAACTCCGCTGTCTGGTCAGGTGGCTCGTTCATCTATGTTCCGCCGGGTATTAAGTGTGAAACACCGTTGCAGGCGTATTTCCGGATTAATTCGGAGAACATGGGACAATTTGAGCGTACCTTGATTATTGTTGATGAAGGGGCATCCGTACACTATGTAGAAGGTTGTACGGCACCAACTTATACAACCAACTCGCTGCACAGCGCGGTTGTCGAGATTTTCGTCAAGAAAGACGGATACTGCCGTTATACCACCATTCAGAACTGGGCCGGCAACGTCTACAATCTTGTAACGAAACGCGCGGTCGCTTTTGAAAATGCGACAATGGAATGGATTGACGGTAACATCGGTTCGAAATTAACGATGAAGTATCCTTCTGTCCTTCTGCGTGGCGAAGGGGCTCGCGGCAATACTCTGTCTATTGCCATTGCAGGTGAAGGACAGCATCAGCACGCGGGCGCAAAGATGGAACATCTCGCGCCGAACACGTCATCGACGATTGTTTCGAAATCGATTGCTCGTGGCGGCGGAAAGGTAACGTATCTTGGAAAGGTACACTTTGGACCTAAAGCATCGAATTCCAGCTCACACGTGGAATGCGACACGATGATCATGGACGAAGAATCCACTTCCGATACGATTCCGCACAACGAAATCTTCAATGAGAACATTTCACTTGAACATGAGGCGACCGTATCGAAGGTTTCGGAAGAACAGCTCTTCTATTTGATGAGCCGCGGTATTTCTGAACAAGAAGCAACGGAAATGATTGTGATGGGCTTCATTGAGCCATTTACGAAAGAACTTCCGATGGAATATGCGGTTGAAATGAACCGTTTGATCAAATTCGAAATGGAAGGATCAATCGGATAAGCCGATGGATTTATCGAAAACGGGCCTGCCGGGCCCGTTTTTTTGGTGGAATTATGGAAGCCATTCCTTTTATAATGGACAAATGGAACACTCCAGGTTGGGAAAATCATAAAAGAGGGGATCCGATGATTTCGATAGGGTGCACAAGTTGGGGAGATCATTTTTCGCTATACAAGAACGTCTCAGCGAAAGATAAATTGAAAGTGTACAGCGAACATTTTCCTATTGTTGAGGTGGATGCTTCGTTTTATGCCGTTCAGCCGATAAAGAATTATGAAAAGTGGGTGGCTGAGACGCCTGAAACCTTCGGTTTCACCGTAAAGGCTTACCAGGGGATGACAGGACATAGCCAGGGGGAAGATCCGCACTTTTCCAATGAGAAGGAAATGTTTGAAGCGTTCAAGGAGTCCATCCAGCCGCTTTTGACAGCTGGGAAATTGAGAGCGGTATTGTGTCAATTTCCACCGTGGTTTAAATGTGAACGTCCGAATGTGGAAAGATTGAAAAGGTGCCGGGAAATGCTCGGGGATTTACCCTGTGCATTGGAATTTCGGCATCAATCCTGGTTTCAACAGGATTTCCGCGACAGAACGTTGGCCTTTATGAAAGAACAACAATGGATTCATACCGTGTGTGATGAACCGCAGGCAGGGGAAGGATCCGTTCCTATTGTGCCGGAGGCGACTCATCCTGAGCGGACATTGGTGCGGATGCATGGACGCAACAAGGAAGGATGGGTTTACAAAGGGGAGAATCGAAAGGCGGTTCGCTGTTTATACCGTTATTCCGAAGAGGAGCTTCAGGAATGGGGAAAACGTCTGCAATTCCTTGCGCGACAGTCAGAACACGTTGATGTCGTGTTCAATAATAATTCAGGCGGCGACGCAGCGGATAATGCCAGAAGAATGATCAAGATTCTTGAGATCGATTATGACGGATTGGCCCCGAGCCAACTCGGGTTTTTTTAAATAGAAACTGTATTTTCCGGCTCAATGTTGCCAATACGATGGAGGGCAGAACTTGCAAAAGACATTCCGTATTTATCATACCAATGATATCCATAGCCACTTTCAGCATTGGTCACAGATCGCAGCTTATTTACAGGATGGAAAACAACGCTGCCGGTTACAAAACAAACCTTTTTTGCAATTTGACATAGGCGATCATCTGGATCGATTCCATCCTATGACGGAAGGATCAGCGGGACGCGGGAATGTCCGGTTATTAAATGAAGCAGGCTACGACGCCATTACAATCGGCAATAATGAAGGGATTACATTGCCTAAATCCCAACTTGAACATTTGTATGACGATGCGAATTTTCCGGTGTTGGTCGCGAATCTCTTCGATGATAACGGCCAAAGGCCGAGAAAAATGAAGCCGTATGAGTTGTTTTCGCTTGAAAACGGGGTGACTGTAGCCGCAATCGGGATCACAACTAGGTTTAAAGCTTTTTACGAACCTCTGGGTTGGCAGATCCGGGATCCATTAGACATGCTTTCGGATTTGATTGAAGAGGTCCGAAGCCAGGCTGATGTCGTTGTATTGCTTTCACACATGGGTTATTTCATTGACCAACAGATCGCCCGGGACTTCGAAGGAATCGATATCATTCTCGGCGGGCACACTCATCATTTGCTCAAGCAAGGAAGGAATGTGAAGGGAACAACGATCATTCAGGCAGGAAAATTCGGCCATTACCTGGGAGAAACTGAGGTTACCTACGATACAGAAACAAAACAGATCGTTGCTTGCGAGGCTAATTGTGTATTGATTGAACACTATCGGAGCGATATAGAAACGGAGTCATTGCTGAAAGAGCTGACTCTTGAGGGGCAAGCAGAATTACAAGTGCCTGTTGCTGAATTACAGAAGCCTCTTTCCGTGTCGTGGTTTGAGGAGTCTGAGTTCGCCAATTTGTTAGCTGAAGCTTTAAAGGAATGGTGTGAAGCCGATCTTGGTATGGCTAATGCCGGAATCGTTCTTGAATCTTTACCGAAAGGGCCGGTTTCGAAAGAAGATTTGCATCGAATCTGCCCGCACCCCATTAACCCGTGTAAACTGATATTAACCGGAAGTGAATTACGGGAAGTGGCTCGACAATCCCTCACCACGGAAATGAAACACCTTGAAATTAAAGGGCTGGGTTTTCGCGGAAAAGTGTTGGGAGTAATGGCGTATTCCGGACTTGAAATGGAAACCAAAGACGGAAGAGTTCGATCCATTCGGATCAATGGAGAGCCCTTGCAGTCAAAGAGTGAATACGAAGTCGCGACCCTTGATATGTATACCTTCGGAAAGATCTTTCCCGGGTTCACTGAGAAGAAGAAGAAGTATTTCTTGCCGGAGATGCTAAGGGACCTTCTTGCCTGGAAACTTTCCCGCCTTCAACATTAAATGCTGCAAAGCTCGAAACTGGGCACAGTCCCGGCTCTTTCTTCATAAGGTATTGAAGAAAGGGGAGATCAGCATGGTTGAAATGAGTCCAATTCAAATTGGGGAGTATCAGTTCACGGCCATTACGGTAAAATTGCCGAAAACGAATTTCATGGCGGTTACGAATGATAAAGGATACATTATGTGCGGGGCGTTGGATGTCGGATTACTGAATGAAAAATTACAGGATCGCAAGATCATAGCGGGTCGCGCAGTTGGGGTGCGTACGATCGACCAACTGTTGGACGCACCATTGGAGTCTGTGACAACCGAGGCTGAAAACCTTGGGATCAAACCAGGAACGAGTGGAAGAGACGCATTGATCAAAATGGCACAGTAGAAGCCGGGCCTTTGAGCCACGGCTTTTCTATTTCTTCGGTATTATGTCCCCTCTTGTACGCATATACATGCCTTAACAGAGGTCAGCAATCAGAGGTTGAGCCAGAAAGTTTGCAAAATGTTTTTCGGGCTTTGACATCTGTCCTCTGGAAAAGGGGGATCTTTATGTTTAAACCAAAAAAGAGGCGCCAATTACGAATTCCTCGGTTGTTTCGAAAAAAACCGGGACAGCCACTTGCTCCCCGACATGTTTTTATGATTTCGTTTATCATTTTTCTGGCATTAACGGTTTGGGGCTTATGGTTTATTAACGCAGGAATTAAGCCCACTCTTATGGCCTTCGCTAAATCAAAGACGCAAGATGTTGCCACAACCGTGATTAATGTTGCTGTAAATAAACAGTTAAAAGAAATGCAAGATGAATTGGAGTTCCAGGAATTGGTCAGGGACAATAATGGTGAGGTTTCGGCGGTAGTCTTAAACACTCAGAATATCGCCATGGTTTCCACGGTAATGACGAATCAAGTACAAAATTATTTAAACAGGTTGGAAGAAGGAAACTTGGTAAACCATATAAATACTGAAGTTCAAGGTATCCAAATCCAATCCGATACAAAAGGCCCGTTAATTACAACTATCCCGTTGGGATTGGCAACGCGGAATTCTTTGTTGGCTAATTTAGGGCCACAAGTACCGGTCCGTTTTCAAGTAATCGGAAATGTTGAATCAAATCCTGTGGAAAAAAGGGAAACAATCGGCATCAATACAATTCATTTGCGAATTTACCTTCACATATCTGTAAGTATTAGAGCGATAATACCATTTGCTACTGAAGCGCAAACCGTCACTAATAATGTTCCATTGGTGAATGTGACGTTTTCTGCCGATACTCCGATTTATTATGGGGGGAACGGGAATGGCGATTCACCGGATGTTGTTTTGCCTTCCAGAAGAGAGGGTGAAAACAATCCTCCAATAGCACCATAGAAAGACAGAGCCGCCGGAATATGATATTTCCAGCGGCCCCGTTTTTTTATTTCTGCCTTTTCCTTGTTTGCCGTTCCCAGACCTTCAGGTAATGATAAGGGTCGAATGGATACTCCTGGTATCCGTTGTCTTTGTACATGCCATAGTGCAAGTGGGGCGGAAATTTCCCCTGTGTGCCTTCAGGTCCGTATCCCGAGCTGCCAACGTAGCCTATGACTTGCCCCGGCTTGACAACGTCTCCTTTCTCCAATCCTTTGGCGTAGCCTTTTAAATGGGCGTAATAATGATAGACATTGCTTAAGCTGCGAATGCCGATTCGCCAACCGCCGTATTGATTCCAACCGATGGTTTCCACAAATCCGTATGTGGTTGATTTAACCGGCACTCCGTAGTTGGCGAAAATGTCTACCCCTTCATGTTGGCGCAAACCACCCCAGCCGCGGCGATCGCCGTATGTGTTGTTGATTGTGTAATTGGCTTCCAAAGGTAACGGAAAAGCATTTTTATCCAAATCAAGTTTTTTGAACTTTTTATAGATATTCGCATACCCCATGATAATGGCAACTGTTTCTCCTCTTTGATAGCGATCCCACAGGGCGATCTTGATGTCTTCCTTATTAAGGCCGTACGAATTCAGGTAGGCACCGAGTGTATAAAGGACATCTTTCGGATTATTGCGTTCCGCGCGGCCGTCATGGTTTCCGTCCAACCCGATTCCACCGTATAATTCAATGGTCACCGGGTTCTTATCGTTGTAGTCCGGATTCATCAGGCCGACCCATTCCCTTGGCGAGAAATAAACGGCGACAGGATCTTTCGCGTCTGGCAGGTCATCACGGCTGTTCCGTAAATTCTTCTCATATTGATTAATCGCCGCAAAATAATACCAGGGAACTTTCGTGACCTTTTCCATCTTCTTGAACACCTTCATGGTTTGATGGAAGTCATCTTTCTCTTTGGCTTCCGCCCCTGCCCCGTGAATCATGCTGATCCAAATCCCGAATATCACGAGGAAAACGATCCCCCTCCTCATCGGACTCACACTCCTTTCCGTTCATGCTATTCCTTAGTTTGAATCAGAAAAAGGAAAACATGATAAAAATTATTGGAAATTCCACTCCCGGGTATGATACATTAACGATAAGCTTTGATCGAAAAAGAAGCCAAACCTGCGGATGAGGCTGGCTTCCGGTTAGTTATCGGACATTGTTGTTCTTTCCATCTCTTTCTTCATTATTCGGGTTTTTGCCGTCGTCCGCGTTCCATCCCTGCGGGGATTGCTTCTTCATCTCGCGGATCGTCGCGTTCAGCATCTGTTGAATATCGCGGGTAGGGGCCAAATCCCGAAATTCCGCAATGTCCTTTATCAGTGTCGGATCATCCGTTACGTATACGTGGTAGAACCCCGGAACAACAGACAGCGCGGTTCTTTTGACCTGGTCAGCCGCGAGTTTTCGGTTGTCCGTGTCGGTATGATAACCGATCAATACCTCTTTACTTGTGACGAGTGTAGCGACATCGTGGACATCCGTGTAGTTGACAGCGAGACGGCTGATGATGTCCGCCATTTCCTCGAAGTCGAGAGAAGGGATTTCACCCGGCGCTTTACCGTCCGGTCCTTCTTGAATGCGGACGAAACCGAAGTGTCCTTGGTCGAGATCCGATTGGGTCCGCGGGTTCTTCGCGTTATCCGGTTCGCTTCGGGTCGACAACTCATACGATTGATTTTCGTAATTTTTCGGGTTCAGGCCGTTGTTCCCGGAACTGCATGCGGTCAGGCCAAAGGTTGCCAGAGTTGTCACAGCTAACAGGGTGATGGCTTTATTCATAAGGGTCACCTCCTTGCCTCCAATAATCCTTCATTATTTAGAATGACCGCGAATGTGAATTTTAATAGATGTAAAGCTTGGGAATTGAAATCAGGGGGAACGAAAGTGATTGAAATTCAAGGAAATCATTATGAAATCATCGAAGATGTGAAAGAAGGCTGGGAGGAAGAAGCGTTCAAGTCCCGGTACAGCGAAATCCTTAATAAGTACGATTACATTGTCGGCGATTGGGGATATGAGCAATTGCGCCTGCGGGGATTCTTCGATGATCAAAATCGCAAGTCCACCTATAATACAAAAATCAGTACATTGGCCGAGTATTTATACGAGTATTGCAACTTCGGCTGTTCTTATTTTGTCGTTAAGAAGTTGAAGCAACAATAACGGAAGAAACCCCTAGTCTTCGGGGCTTCTTCCGTATGGTACTTCTTCATTGACCTGTGGGTCATCATGTGGAGGATGTGATCCCGGGTATTGACGCGGGATGTCCTGATGGAGGTTTTTGAACTCATAGTTGAACGGCGTATAATCACGCTGTCCTTCGACCCACGGGGTTTCTTTATTCGTAACAGTCTCTCGTTCGTGAAAGATTTCACCGTAAGACCCTTCAGGAAATTCCTCTGACGTCAAGAAGCTTCTCTGGGCTTCCACATTGGAAAAGTCACTGTAAGGTTCGCTGTTACGCTTTCTCCTCAAAAGAAATCACCTCCGAGGAATTTGAGGGTTGAAATGCCCTCACTCTTAGTATCCCCGAAGCTTGAAATTATATCATTTCAAATAGAAAAGAGCGCAATTCCTCTGCCTCCTCCTCATTTATATTGTAAGCATGTTCCAGATAGCCGGGTTCATTAAGATCATCTTCGCCAATAATGGCAAATCGTCCATTCTGAATGTTGAAGACAAGCTGTTTGCCGTAATAATGATTCGTTTTCAACACCGCCAGGTCAAATCGGGTGGATTCTCCCATGAAGCCAATGTAGCGGGTTTGGGTGTCTTCGGTTTCATCGTAGAAATAGAAGCGTTCTTCGGTCATTTTCTCTCATCGCCAACCTTTCCTCAGATTTCCTTTCTCCTCTGATCTTAAGCATTCGTACGAAGTCCTTTGAAATTCAATATAACAAATTTGCTTGTCGTTGTGCCACATTGTACGATAAAGTAGACTGGGCTTACATAAATATTTTTCGAGGAAATGGCCGAAGTCGCTGCTGACAAGCCTTTCGATTCAGTAAAAAAAAGAAGTCATTTAATCAGGAGTTGGTGACCGTGTATTTCGTGGATCGCGGGAAGATGGAAGAAATTCTGGCCTATATGGAGACTTGTATTAGGACCTTTGACGGCAATAGAGACTGGCAGGAATTCAAGGATCAGCTGGCGCTTGAACGCTTAGCCCATGTGTTGATTGAATCCGTTATAGATGTCGGAAACCAGATGATCGACGGTTTTATCATGCGGGATCCGGGCAGCTACGCTGATATTATCGATATTTTGTGTGATGAGAAGGTGATCACGCAAACGGACGGCGGTTCGTTGAAAAAATTAATTGAGGAACGGAAAGAATTGGTTCGCTCCTATACATCAGTTGATCACAGCGGGCTTTCAGGCTTGATTGAGGTTTGTTTGCCGGCGTTGAAGGCTTTCCCAGGAGCGGTACGCCGTTATTTAGAAGAAGAATTGGGGCCGGTGTCCGCATTTAAACATCAGGAGGAACAGGAGAATCGCGAATGACCAAACGTTATGATGGGTATTTATTAGATCTTGATGGAACTGTGTATCGAGGTGAGGAGAGAATAGATGCTGCTGGAAAGTTTGTTTCCAGACTGCAGGCTGAAGGGATTCCCTATTTGTTTGTGACGAACAATTCTTCGAAACGGCCGGATCAGGTGGCGGATAAATTAAGAGCGATGGGCGTTCCAGGGGCGGAACCGGAGAAAGTGGTCACGCCGAGCATAGCTGCGGCAAATGTGTTGGCGGAGAAAATGCCTGGGGCGTCGGTATATGTCATCGGTGAGGAAGGGCTGCATGATGCGATGACAGAAAAGGGACTGCGTGTTGTACGTGAAGACGCGGATGCTGTGGTAATCGGGATAGACCGTGGCATTACATATGAAAAGCTGGCAGGAGCATGCCTGGCGTTACAGGCCGGCGCTGAATTCTATTCGACGAATCCGGACGTAGCTATTCCGACCGAACGAGGATTGTTGCCGGGGAACGGTTCGTTGACAGCGGTGTTGACAACCGCAACAGGCAGGGAACCGATCTATATCGGGAAGCCGGAAGCTGTAATCATCGAACAGGCATTAGAGATGATTGGGACGAAGAAAGAGCGGACGTTGATGGTCGGCGACAATTACGACACAGACATTCTGGCAGGAATCCGAGCAGGGTTGGACACATTGTTAGTGCATACCGGAGTGACTACTAAGAAATTGCTGAGCCGGTATGAGGTTCAACCTTCTTATACTGCGGATTCTTTGTCGGAGTGGCAGCTGGACTGATTGTCAGGGATCGTAGGCTGTATCAGTTTTTACCGTCCAAGAAAAAAGGGGCAATTCTTCCCCTTTTCCCCGTTATTCTCCAGCCTGCCCGTGGGCGAGTCGGCTTGAAGCGGCAGCGGCAATCGCCCCTACGATATCGTCCAGGAAGGTATGGCATTCGCCTGTCGATTTATCATTCAATTTTTTCAAAATGCCGGGTTTCATTTTATCAACATAGCCATAGTTGGTGAATCCGATTGAGCCATAGACGTTAACGATGGAAAGAGCGACGACTTCATCGATGCCGTAGAGGCTTTCATCCGTTTGCAAGATCCCTTGCAACGGTTCATCTAACACGCCTTTCTCCGCGAGCCGGTCGAGGTGAATGCCGGTAATAATGGCATTTTGCACTTCGCGCTTCGACAGGACCCCTTCAACATTTTCGCGGCATACAGCCATTGTTAAGTTTTCCACGTATGGATTTTGTAAGAAATAAACGAGCTCAGCGATGTCATCAATGCTGACGCCTCGCGCTTTCAAGTCTTCACGGGCGCTTTCCTCAAGTTTCCGATCCTGTTTCGACATGCTTTGCCTCCCCCTTGTTTTTTCTAATTAGGATATGTTTGCGAATGCCGGTTTATACGGTACGCGATTGCAATTGAGCTTTCAGCGAGCATGTGAGAAGATGGGAATAACGAGGTGATGAACGTGAAGAAACCGTATGTTTATGTGACAAGGAAGGTTCCGGAGGAGACGCTGGCTGAGCTGCGCGAAGTTGCGGAAATCGGAATGTGGCCGGAAGAAGAAGAGCCGGTACCGCGAGATGTGCTGTTAAAAGAGGCTGAGCGCGCCGACGGACTTGTGACGATGCTGACGGAACAAGTGGACCGGGAGCTGTTCGAGTGTGCTGCGAGCCTGAAGGTGGTCGCGAATGTAGCGGTCGGGCATGATAACATTGACGTGGAGGCGGCGACTGAGCATGGAGTGACTGTGACGAATACGCCGGATGTGTTGACGGACACGACAGCGGATTTGGTGTTTGCGCTACTGATGGGAGCCGCAAGGCGGATAATGGAAGCCGCTGAATATGTGAAAAAGGACAGATGGACGGTCTGGAGCCCAATGCAAATGGCGGGGCTCGACGTTCATCATAAAACATTGGGGATCGTCGGAATGGGACGGATCGGGGAGGCTGTCGCGAAGCGAGCCAAAGGCTTCGATATGGAGATTCTGTACCATAATCGGACCCGGAAGCCGGAGGCGGAGGGAAGGCTTGGTGCGGTGTACAGTGGGTTCGATGAGTTGTTGGCTAAAGCGGATTTTGTTGTGTGCCTGACCCCGATGACTGAGCAAACCCGGCGAATGTTTAATGCGAAGGCTTTCCGGAAGATGAAAAATAGCGCGGTGTTTGTTAATGCTGCCAGAGGTGGCGTTGTTGATGAAAGTGACCTGGAAGCGGCCTTAAAAGGCGGGGAAATAGCCGCCGCAGGGTTGGATGTGTTTCAAAATGAACCGATTTCATCCGATCATCCGTTGGTCCAATTGGAGAATGTCGTAGCTTTGCCTCACATCGGGAGTGCCAGCCAGGAGACTCGCACGGTGATGATAGAACTCGCTTGCCGTAATGCTGCTCTGATTCTTAAAGGACAGCGGGCCCAGACGCCGGTGAATTAAGATGAGAAAAATAGAGCCATTAGCGGGACTTTTCTTTCTCTGCATGTTAGTAGGTTGTTCGGATAATCTCGAAACGATGGTGGGTACCGTTGACGAGGTTCGGATCGAACAGAATGAACTGCTTCTAGACGTTTCAGATTGGGTGATTGAAGAGAAAGACGTACAGAACGCAATAGGTTACATTTATGTTGCCGAAATCGGAAAAGATACTGTCGTTCAAACCGAACATGGTGAAAAAGTAAAATGGCAAAACCTCAAGGTTGGGCAGAAGGTGAAAGTGAAGGCACCTGAGGGGACAAAAGAACACGGAGCCGCTCGAAAAATTGTAATATTGAAGATGACCCGCAAGGAAAAATTGGGCTATTTGGTACCGAAGGCAGAGAATCAATTGAATGTGGTCGTGTTGTATTCTCCTGCCGGGCCACCAAGTGAGAAACTAGAAAACGAAGTGATGGAGCTAATTGAAGGTTTTCATATTCAGGTCGTGGCCAGACTTTACGATCCAGATTATGTCATTGATTTAAAAAAAGCATTTGAAATCAGGAAATGGCCTATAATCCTCGCGTTTGATGCGAATGGACTGGCGTTCAAGACACAAAATGTCGAGGAATTACGTGATTTTTTACAGAAATACAGGAACTAACAGGATCAGGAAAGGAAGATTAGCTTGTTTAAGGTTCCGGGTTTGAAATTTCTGGATGGGAAACCGAATTATTTCGCTTTGGAGGATATCGGGCAAATCACTTCAGTGGATGAGTTCAAGGAACTGTTAAGTGCAACAGTTAATTACGTCAAAGAAGAAGGAATCGAGTCTGTGTCGATCACCCTGGATGACAATCAAATCGCCAATTCGGGTTACGTGCAATTACTGGGGGATCTTCACTTTCAGGAACAGGGGATTCAATATTTTTATAAACGGGACTTAATGAATCTCAGCGAGACGGAATGGGATGATTCATTCAATCTTGTATCGATTGAGGAAATCTCGCCTGAGGTGTTTAAGAAGGTGTGGAAAGCATCAGCCACCGGCTCTTTAAATGCTTCTTCGTCTTTGTCGATTGATAAAGAATTCGAAGGGATGCAATCAGAACTGGGCCGGGGATATGAGAAAAGTTGCCTGACGGCTTTTCAGAACGGTACGCCAATCGGAATCACAATGCCTCATATTGAGCCCGGCACGACGGATGAAGGGCGTCTTTTTTATTTTGGTTTGAAGCAGGAGTATCGGGGCAAAGGTTATGGGGTTGCGCTTCATAGGCAATCATTGAACTATCTAAAGGAGTTGGGAGCGGCTCTATATATTGGCGCGACCGGTCACGAGAATCTGCCGATGCAACAGATTTTCCAGGCAAATGGCTGTCAGAAATTTGATACAAAAGTCACTTTTCGGCTGGAATCATGCTAATTTTTCCATAATGATGCCCAATACCACCATCGCGCGTGTTATAATTAAAGTACAATAGTTCGGACTTCTCAAGGGTGGTCGGCGCGCTCCTGTTGCCCGTTGTGTCATACGACATTTCGGTAGCGGAAGGGGGTGTTGCCATGACAGCATATCAAGTGATTATGGTTACGCTGGGAACGGCGTCACTGATTGTTGGTGTGTTGTCGCTTCTTCATAAAAAGAAGAAATAGACCCCCTTGAGTTTTGGCCGGCTCGGGTGAGGTCTATTTCTCATCTGCAGCGCCGCCCCCTTGAAGGGGAACGGGCTATTGTGACTGGCCGCAGGTGTAACAGCACCCGCGGTCTTTTCACTATTGTATTCCTTATATGCTTTTCTATGTTCATTATACCACGAAAATGCGGCTTGTACACTTTATTCAAGAGAAACCGTTTCCGGCTTTATTTCTGCCTGTGTGCTTTTGTCGTTCTTTTTCTCCGTTCTTTTTCTTCGAGCCGGGCTTTTTTGTTGTTCTTCCGCTCCAGGAAAGCCAGTTCTCTTTGCAGCTTCAGATAATTGTTGAAGCGGCTTTCGTCTAGGTGCCCGTCTTCGATAGCGCTCTTCACCGCGCAACCGGGTTCGCTTTCATGGCGGCAATCGCGGAAACGGCATTGATCCGCCAATTCTTCTATATCGGCAAAGCTGTGGGACAGGCTTTCTTCACTTTCCCACAATTGCAATTCTCTCATTCCGGGAGTGTCAATCAGGATGCCGCCACCCGGCAACAAGATCAGTTCCCGATGAGTCGTCGTATGCCTGCCGCGTCCGTCGTCTTCCCGGATTTCTTTTACACTTTGGATGTCTTCGCCGTAAAGCCGGTTGATCAGTGTTGATTTGCCGACACCGGAAGAACCGAGCAGCGCCACCGTTTCGTTTTGCTGGAAATAACGTTCCAGCTCTTCAAGCCCTTCATTTCGAGCAGCGCTGATGACATGTACCGGCACTCCGAAAGCAACGGTTTCGACCTCCGCGATTTTCTCCTCGATATCGGCACACAGGTCGGCTTTGCTCAGGATGATCACCGGATTCGCTCCGCTTTCCCATGTGATCGTCAAGTATCGTTCGATCCGCCTGACGTTAAAGTCGTGGTTCAAGGCGTTCACCAGAAACACGGTGTTCACATTCGCTGCTATGATTTGTTCGCTGACATCCGTGCCGGCCGCTTTCCGGGAGAACTTGCTCTGCCTTGGCAAAATGGCGTAAATGGAGGCTTTCTGTCCGCCGGGTTGCTCCTTCACCGCAACCCAATCGCCTACCGCGGGATAGTCTTCCCGATCATAAGCTCGGAATCGGAAATTCCCCGTGATCTCGCCCAAGGTTTCACCGCTTTCCGTGTACAGTTGGTACATTTCTTTATGCTCGAGAGCTACCCTTGCCGCTATGAAGCCTTCCGCTTTGTAAGCCGCAAAAGCTTCCTCGAGTCGTTCGTTCCATCCCAATGCTTTTAAATTCAAATGCTTTTCCTCCTACAATGTTTTTTCATGTGATTTGTAAGAAGAAAGCCCTGGCAATAAAAAAAGACCGTCGACACGGTCTCATCAGCATGTTGAATCGCTCATAATCAATCAAAAACGATCAAATTCGATCACAAATGAGCATACTCAATCATATTCGATCATAAATGAGCATACTCAATCACAAATGATCACAATCAATCAAATTCGATCAAGATCAATCATCATTGGGCATGAATAACCGTGGGCTTTCTTCTTAC
Source organism: Caryophanales bacterium (assembly GCA_035776675.1). Lineage (GTDB taxonomy): Bacteria > Bacillota > Bacilli > Bacillales > DASSOY01 > DASSOY01. The sequence goes on along the minus strand of DASTWO010000071.1, from coordinate 3,595 downwards.
CCAGCCCCCCGGCAAAATGACAGTTATGCCCAATTCACCAGAGAGCTGTGCGTATGGTTTGCAATTGTTTGGTTAGGTCGAATCATTATTTGCTCCATAACACATCTCTCCTTTCGATTTAAGCTGCATTTACTATACCACATCGCCGGAAAATTGGAAACGGTTACGTTGGAGAAACTTCGAATTACCCCTTGTGCTTTTTCGGCACTGGCGTTATAATGTCTCCTATATATAAACAAAGGTACACGTGGAAAAGACAAATAATATGGAGTGAGGGATTTCGTGAAGTCGGGTTGAACGCCTTGATCACGGAGTTCCAAAGGGAGTGGAGAGATTTGAAAGAGAGGATTTCGGTAGGGCTTCTTGGCTTTGGCACTGTTGGCAGTGGAGTAGCCAAAATGCTTACGGACAATCAGGAAGAAATTGGCCACAAAGTGGGTTGCCCGTTGACTGTTGACAAGGTGCTTGTAAAGGACATGAAAAAAGCGAGATTGGTCGATGTCGACGAGAAGCTTCTGACGGTTGAAGCGGCTGATGTTCTGCTTGATCCTGACATTGACGTGATTGTCGAGGTTATGGGAGGAATTGAGCGGGCGCGTGACTATATTTTACAGGCGCTTTCCCAGGGCAAGCACGTTGTGACGGCTAACAAGGACCTCATTGCGTTACACGGTATTGAGCTGGCGGCAGCCGCTCGGGAAAACAACTGTGATTTATTTTTCGAAGCGAGTGTGGCTGGGGGAATCCCGATTATTCGCTCCCTTGTTGAAGGGTTGGCCTCCGACCGGATTACCAAAATGATCGGCATCGTGAACGGAACTACCAATTATATGTTAACGAAAATGTATAAAGGGCGACTCGCTTATGATGATGTGCTGAAAGAAGCGCAGGAAAAAGGATTCGCGGAAGCTGATCCGTCCGCGGATGTTGATGGACTCGACGCCGCCCGCAAGATGGCGATTCTATCGACACTTGGTTTTTCAATGAACGTTGATTTGGATGATGTTTCGGTAGAAGGGATCTCCGGATTGACGAATGAAGACATGGATTACAGTAAGCGGCTCGGATACGTGATCAAGTTGCTTGGAATCGCAAAACAGTGCAACGGCCGGATTGAAGTGAGCGTGGAGCCGACATTATTGCCGTTGAAACATCCATTGGCGTCGGTAAACGATGAATATAACGCCGTTTATGTGTACGGTGAGGCTGTCGGAGAGACGATGTTCTATGGGCCGGGTGCCGGGCAATTGCCGACGGCGACGGCTGTGGTAGCCGACGTGATCGCGGTTTCGAAAAATATGCGCCTCGGTGTGTGCGGCAAGTCGTCGATTCCTTCTTATCATGAGAAAGTGATCAAGTCCGATGATGAAATTGAGCTCAAGACGTATTTCCGCTTACACGTGAAGGATGAGCCGGGCGTTTTCTCGAAAATCACCTCGTTGTTCGCGAATGAAGGAATCAGTATGGAGAAAATCTTTCAAAATCCGCTGATGGACCAAAGCTCGGCGGCAGAAATCGCAATTGTGACGCATCGAACGACCAAGCAGGCTCAGGATGCTGTTTGCCGGGCTCTGGCGGCCGCCGAAGTTGTTTACGATGTGAAAAGTAAAATTCGCGTGGAGGGGGATTGACATGGCCTGGAGAGGATTGATCGAACAATATCGAAGTGAATTGCCCGTTACGGAGAATACGCCTAAGCTGACTTTGCATGAAGGCAATACACCACTGATCTATCTTGAAAAATTGTCCCAGGCGTGGGGCGTTGAATTGCATGTGAAATATGAAGGAGCCAATCCTACCGGCTCCTTCAAAGATCGCGGAATGGTGCTGGCGGTTGCGAAGGCGGTTGAGGAAGGGAGTAGGGCCGTCATTTGCGCATCGACCGGAAATACATCAGCCGCGGCGGCAGCGTACGCGGCTCGAGTCGGGATTCGGTGTGCGGTTGTGATTCCTGACGGAAAGATCGCCTACGGCAAGCTGGCGCAGGCGTCGATGTACGGAGCGGAGATCTTCGCGGTCGAGGGGAACTTCGACGAAGCGCTGGAGATGGTGCGCGAGATTAGCGATGAGGGCGCCTTTACGCTGGTGAATTCGCTCAATCCGTACAGGATTGAAGGGCAGAAGACGGCAGCGTTTGAGGTGTGCGACGCGCTCAGCAGAGCGCCGGATGTGCTAGCGATTCCGGTAGGAAACGCGGCGAATATTACCGCGTATTGGAGGGGGTTCGGGGAGTACGCGAAGCGGTACGGGACCGGGCTGCCGGAAATGCGCGGGTTTGAGGCGGAAGGCGCGGCGGCGATCGTGCAAGGGAAGCCGATTGAGCAGCCGGAGACGGTGGCGACGGCGATCCGGATCGGGAAGCCGGCGAGCTGGAAGAAGGCGGAAGCCGCGGCGGCGGAGTCCGGAGGAGCGATCGATTTCGTGACGGACGGAGATATTTTGGAGGCATACAGCCGGGTGGCGCGCGAGGAGGGAGTCTTCGCGGAGCCGGCGTCGTGCGCGTCGCTGGCAGGCGTGCGGAAGCAGATTGAGAGCGGTGAGATTGCGAAGGGTGCTACGGTGGTTGCGGTGTTGACAGGGAACGGCTTGAAGGATCCCAATACGGCGCTGGATGTCGCGACGGTTGATCCGGTGAAAATTGAGGCCAAACCGGATCAATTATTCGCTCATTTGCAGGGAGGGGTATTGCGATGAGCCGAAAATGGATTTCCGTACAAGTGCCGGGAAGCACGTCCAATCTTGGAGCGGGGTTTGATTCCATCGGCCTCGCCGTGGACCGTTACCTGGAACTAGAGGTATGCGAAAGCGAAGACTGGCATTTTGAATTCAAGTCACCAGGGCTGGACGGACTTCCTGTTGATAAAAGAAACCTGATTTATGAAACGGCAGCGTTTGTGGCGTCTGAGGCGGGGGCATCCTTGCCGGGATGCCGAGTCGAGGTGAAATCTGAATTGCCGCTGGCGCGTGGACTCGGAAGCAGTGCGGCGACAATCGTGGCCGGCATTGAGCTGGCGGATCGCCTTTTGGAACTCGGGCTAACGAAGAATGAGAAGTTTCAACTGGCTTGTATGAGGGAAAATCATTGCGATAACCTGGCCGCTTCGGTCTATGGCGGACTCGTTGTAACGAGCAAACATAACGGGGAAAATCGCAGTTTAACCGCGGGCATTCCGGCTATCGAAATGGTTGTGATCGTCCCTGACCATGAATTAAAAACAACCGAAGCCCGAAATATTCTCCCGAAAACAATGGCTTTTGAAACGGCTGTGGCCGGAAGCGGGGTTGCCAATATGATGGTGACCGCGATCCTTCAAAAGAATTGGGATTTGGCGGGAGAATTGATGACTGAAGATGTCTTCCACCAACCTTATCGGGCTGCGTTGGTGCCTAATTTAGCTGTAGCGATTAAAGAAGCCCGTAAGGCTGGTGCTTACGGGGCTGCCCTTAGCGGAGCGGGTCCAACGTTGATCGCTTTCACACCTGACGGATCCGGAAATCGTGTCGCCACCCAGCTTGGCAAACATTTTCCGGATGACAATGTAATGGTCGTTCGTCCTGATTCAAGCGGTGTGACTTCCCAGGTGAAACTTCCCCT
>DASTWO010000070.1:0-27566 GCA_035776675.1 Caryophanales bacterium | reverse complement strand
AATCAGCTATTGCTGCACTGCGTGAAGCTCAGGATGATCCGGAGTTTGAAGTGAGTTTGCAAGTGAAGATGGCGCTTGAACGGATTGAGAAAGGGAAATCTGCCGAAGGATCGGTATGGAAACAAATGACCGACAGCTTGTCGAAATCCGAATAGTTGAGCGTACCGCCTTTGAAGTGTTATTTTTAAACAAGAATGGAGGGATCTTAACATGGCAAATGCCTATGAAGAGTATATGAAACAGATTGTTCAGCCGATGCGGGATGAATTGACGAACGCGGACTTTAAGGAATTGTTGTCGCCTGATGAAGTTGATTCTTTCTTTGAAAATGCCGAAGGCACATCGCTTGTTTTTGTGAACTCGGTTTGCGGTTGTGCGGCGGGGCTTGCTCGCCCAGCTGTCAGAGAGTCTCTCAAGAATGACATTAAGCCGGAACAGTTGGTGACGGTCTTTGCGGGGCAGGATAAAGATGCGACCGCGCAAATGAGAGGTTATTTCGAAGGATATGAACCTTCTTCTCCGTCGATGGCGCTTTTGAAGGACAAGAAAGTCGTTCATTTTATTCCGCGTGAAGAGATTGAATACCACGAGCCCGAGGATATTGTAGCGAATCTTGTCGGCGCTTATGATAAATATTGCCGCTAGAAGGATTATGAAAATCCAGTCCGGGCAAAACCTGCACCGTCAATTGTTAGGTATTTCTAACGATTGGCGGTATTTTTTTATCTTATTTGTTGATATTTTGACGCTGATTATGAAAAATAATAGGAAATGTGTCGGAGAAAGTGATACTTTATGACTATCGCCAGCGTCTAATGAATTGAAAGCGAAAGGGGGGCATGAAAAATTGGAAGATAAGACTTTGATTTCATCAGCGCTCGAGGGAAATGATGATGCTTTTCGAATGTTGCATGAACGGTATTTTACACAGGTTTTTCGCTACGCATACAGTCAGACAAGTGATTTTCACCGAGCCGAAGAGTTGACACAGGATATTTTTGTAAAAGTCGCTAAGAATCTTCCCCGTTTTAAAGGAAAGTCCAGTTTTCGCACCTGGTTATTTTCAATCGGTTATCACGCAGCCATAGATGAACGACGGAAATGGAAAAGAAAACAAAATCGTGCCTTCTTTGAGGAAAGACCCTCCGGTGAGGATTCCATTTTTCCTTCAGCCGAAGATGAGATGATGCAAGTTCGCTTACGGCAAGATGTCCGGGCGGGGTTAGAGAAGCTTCCTTTTCATTATCGAACAGTTCTGCATTTACGGTTCCTCGAGGAATTGTCGATAGCGGAAACGGCGAAGGTGATGTCGAAAACACCAGCAGCTGTTAAAGCTTTGCAAAAAAGGGCGATGAATCTAATGAAAGATGTGATGGGAAAGGAGGAGGATCCGGATGAGGCGTAAATCGGCAGATGAAACGAAAGAGGAAGAAAGGGTGACCGAATGGATGAAACAAATTCAGGTAACCCCGACGGAACAAGCCAAAGAAAAGAGCCTTCACAATAGCCTTGAAGAACTGAAAAAATCGCGAAAGCGGATGAGGAGAGGGTTATGGATGAAAAAGGGGTTGGGTGCCGGTTTGGTTGCTGTTGCTGCGATGATTGCGTTGGTTCTCTTTCTTCCCCAATTGAATGGTGAGGATTCGCAAAATATGGTTCCCAATCAAGGAGGACAAATCGGGAACGAACAACAGGGAGAGCCGCCGGCCAAACAAACGGATGATGAACAAAGTTCCGAGCAAGGGAATAAAAAACAGGATCAAGACTCTTCCAATCCAGACAAAGAAACGGACAAGGCAGACAAGGATCAGAAGACTGACGAAACAGATAAAGACCAAAACACCGATCAGTCGAACAAAGACCAAGGCGTCGAACATTCTTCAGGGATGACTGCCGATGACTTTGCCCCATCTGAAAATATCGTTAAATATTTTGCCGGAGAAGGGTCTGAATTTGCTCAATATAAGGAAGAAGTTTACGCCAGGCAAGGTAATTTGCTGGCAAAAGTAGTTCACAGCGGTGCTAATCAACTGATTGTTTACCGAATCACAGATCAGAAAATATCAATTGTTTACCAGCATACACCTTTCCAGGAAGAACAATTGGACGATCTTGAGAAATTAGCCAATCAAGGACAGAAAGAAGAAGTCGTTCTGGCGCTTCCTTTGGAAAAAGGGGAAGCTTTCGGACAATGGAAAGTCATTGAGACCAATGCTACTGTGACAGTGCCGTTCGGCCAGGTGGAAGACGTGACCATTGTAGAAAGAAAAGACGACAACGGTAATATCACATTGAAATATTGGGCGAAGGACTATGGCGTTATCAAAACGGAAAACATGATGAATACAGGGGATGGCGGTACGATAACAGTAACATCTTCACTAGAAAAAGTTGAAAATAGAAAGTAATAAGGTAAAGAATTTTGATAAGCACCCTGGTTGTTAGATCATCTCTAACGATCGGGGTGTTTTTTACTGAGGTATGGCCAGTTTTTTCTTTTATCGTATTGTTGTTTGAGCCGTTGTGTGGTATCGTAATTTTAATATTTTCTTGCAAATCAAAAATGCGGGAGGCTTTTGAATGAGTGGAGAGATGGGAAACCAAAAGACAGAGAAAGATTTAAGACACAGAAGCAAGGTGATCAGTGAAGGCGTGAATCGTACACCGAATCGTGCCATGTTACGGGCTGTCGGTTTTGAGGACGAGGATTTCAAAAAGCCTATGATTGGTATTGCCTCAACGTGGAGTGAAGTGACCCCGTGTAACATTCATCTTGATGAGTTGGCTCGCCGATCGAAAGAAGGAGCAAAACAAGCCGGTGGGTCTCCGATGATTTTCAACACGATCACGGTATCAGATGGGATTTCCATGGGTACCGAGGGAATGAATTTTTCGTTGCCGAGTCGGGAGGTCATTGCCGATTCAATAGAGACGGTTGTCGGAGCAGAAAATATGGATGCTTATGTAGCAATTGGCGCTTGTGATAAAAACTTGCCCGGTTGCATGATGGCTATCGGACGTACCAACTTGCCTTCCATTTTCGTCTATGGCGGAAGCATTCGTCCTGGCCGCTTGAATGGGAAAGATCTTGATATCGTTTCCGCCTTTGAAGGTGTCGGTCAATATAATAATAAGACCATCAGCCGTGATGAATTGTATCAGATCGAATGCCACACTTGTCCGGGTGCTGGTGCATGCGGGGGCATGTTTACGGCGAATACAATGTCTTCTGCCATTGAAGCAATGGGAATGAGCCTTCCGGGGAGTTCTTCCAATCCGGCAGAATCGGATGAAAAAGTGGACGATTGTAATCGGGCGGGACAGGCCGTCCTGAACTTATTGGAAAAAGATATTCGTCCAAAAGATATCATGACTAAGAAAGCTTTTGAAAACGCGATTACGATGGTCATGGCACTTGGCGGATCCACGAATGCTATACTGCATTTGCCGGCAATTGCTCATTCGGTGGGCGTTGATCTTGATTATGAGGATTTTGAAAAGATTCGCGCACGTGTGCCTCATATTGCGGATCTGAGGCCGAGCGGTCGTTATGTGATGGAACATTTGCATGAGGTCGGCGGTGTTCCCGCGGTTATGAAATTGTTGCTTGAGGAAGGCCTGTTACACGGGGATTGTTTGACGGTCACAGGAAAGACCATTGCAGAAAATTTGGCTGAACTGCCGTCCTTGAGTGAGGGCCAGAAGGTCATTACACCGTTGGATCAGCCGAAACATCCGACTGGACCACTTGTTATTCTAAAAGGGAATCTGGCACCCGAAGGCGCTGTTGCGAAAATTTCGGGATTGAAGGTAACGAAAATTACCGGCCCGGCACGCGTATTTGATACGGAAGAAGAGGCAACCGAGGCGATTTTGAACAATGAAATTCAGGCTGGAGACGTTCTAGTTATTCGCTATGTCGGTCCGAAAGGCGGCCCCGGCATGCCGGAAATGTTATCTGTTTCTTCTATCCTCGTTGGCAAGGGACTTGGTGAAACAGTCGGTCTTTTGACAGACGGAAGGTTTTCAGGCGGCACGCGTGGGCTTGTAGTAGGACATGCGGCTCCGGAAGCACAGGTCGGAGGGCCGATGGCACTGCTTGAAGAAGGCGATGAGGTGACCATCGACAGTGAAAAACATGAACTTTCTTTTGCGGTGTCCGACGAAGAACTTGATCGTCGTCGGAAGAATTGGCAGGAACCGGCTCTGAAGAAAAGCAGAGGCGTGCTTGGGAAATATGCGAAACTCGTGTCTTCCTCTTCCAAAGGTGCCGTTACCGATTAACTTTTCTCTGGAACCTCTTTACTTTTGTCTGAATTTGCTATATGCTTTAGAAGAATCAAACGGAGAAGGGGGTGTGTGTCATGATGAAGCGTAATGATTTTCAAGTTCAACAACATACGAATGTTGGCACACACATCCCTGTTGGTTCCTAGTTTTTATTATTGGCAAAAGTTTATTTTTGCGTATGAGCCGTAGGTGTGTACCCACCTATGGCTTTTTTGCGTTCAAATGAGGAGTTGAAGACATGGCGGAAATCAAAATTGTAGAGTATGAACCGGGCCTGGCGGCGGCAGTCGCGGAAATGTGGACGGAAAGCCAGGACAACTGGGGCGGCGGAAGTGCTGTCACGACAAAAGAGCAAGTATTGCAACAGGAAGCCAATTCGAGTAACTTGAACCTTTATATCGCGATGGATGGCGACAAAGCCGTCGGCTATTGTGGGCTAAGCGAATATATGGGGGATGAAGGCGCACTTTATATTCCGTTGCTAAATGTAAGAAGTAATTATCATGGGAAGAAAATCGGCAAGAGGCTGGTGCTCGCTGCACTTGAGAGGACAATTGAACTCGGCTGGCCGCGGCTTGACTTGTATACGTGGCCGGGGAACACAAAGGCTGTTCCACTGTATAAAAAATGCGGGTTTTTCTGGGAAGAACATGACGAATCCACTCATCTGATGAACTACATACCTACCGTTTTGTCCACCGGGGCCGTAAAGGACTTTTTTGCAAAGGCGGATTGGTATAGAGACAGCACTCGCAATATTGAAGTGAAACCGGACGGCAGGAAAGAGAACGGTTTTGACTTCTTCGAGTACAGTTGGGAAGCGGAAGACGGTGAGAAACTCAGGATTGAATTCGAGCGCAAAGGAAGAGGAATGCGTTTGATCGAGACAGACGATTACCTGATTTCTGCGTCCGTTGAGAATTTGAAAAGGGTGAGCGGCGGTCGGTATCCTGTTCAGTATGAAGTGATCAATAAATCGGGAAAACCGTTGCGAGTCTCATTTGAAGGAATTAACGATAAAAACATTATGTTTACTGGGTTTTCGCACGAGGTTGAAGTAACAAATAAAGAAGTGGTCAAGGGAATCTTCGAAGTTGGGGCAATTGATGAAGAGCAAAATTCATTTAAAACCCACCCGACGGTCCAAACAAAATTGAACATAAACGGGAAAGAGGCGTTGTTCAAGACCGGGATTATGCCCAAATATCCGGTGAATGTGTCGCTACAAGTCCCGGGAACACAATGTTTCACTGGTGTTTCCTCGGCATTTTACTTTGAACTGGAGAATAATGTTCGTGAAACGACTACTTATTCTTTTACCTTGCCGGAATCTCCGTTTCTTCAACTTGAAAAGCGTGACTTTCAAGTGGTGTTAAACTCAGGAGAGAAAACTTCATTTCCAGTATCCTATCAATTGAGTGATTACGGATTTTACGAGCCTGAAGTTCAATTTCAAGTCATGACGGAAAGTGGAAAGGATTTATCTTTTTCGAAAAAGGTTACCGCAGCGTTTAAAGGTCTTGGAGCGCAATTCTCTGGCGAGAGTGATGATTACTGGCACGTTTATAACGGTCTTTATCATATTCTGCTTGATAAGGATGACAACCTCCTGTTGCCTGGAAGGAAGATTCAAGGAGAAGATGCTTCATTTTTCTTTTTCCCGAAGTTGGGTAAACCTTTTTCCGATGAATTCTCACGAATTAAGCCGGAATCAGTGGATTTCTTTGAAGAAAAAGGAACGATCGGTTTGAAAGCTGCTTATCGATCAGACGCCTTTCAAGGATTGCGAGTGATCGCCAATGCCAAGTTATATGGCGAAGGTTTAGTTGAGCACTGGTATGAAATCGAAAATACGTCGAATCATGAGACAACATCTGAAATTTGGCTCTATAACTGGATATTTCATAAATTGTATCGACCTGCCTTTGCTTACGAGAATAAGCTTGTTGCGGTGAAGGACCCGATTGACCTCTACTACGAGTATTGGGACAGCTCGAAGGTTACTGAGAATTGGATTTTCTCACGGCATGACGGCCATGAACCAAGGGGGCTTTGTTGGTCGCCGACCTATCAGGTGCGATTTGAAGACTGGTTTATTTATTTTGAACATAACTTCGGGCGTCTTGGTGGGCACCAATCTATTCAAACGGAACCGACTTTCCTATCCATCGGTGCTTTTCATGACTGGCAAGATTTCAGGGCTTTTGCCCGGCAAAAGTCGGTGGTCGATCCAGAACCGGCCAAAAAAGATGTCACCTTTGCTGTAAATGACCATAATCCGGTCGTTGGAGATGCGGTAAAGGCTGTATTGAAAGAGGCGAAGTCAACATATTTTGACGGAACGATCGAATTGAAATCGGATAGTGGAAAAGTTGAGGAGCAATCATTTGCTGCTGCCGATAAAAAAAATGTGGCCGAATTTAATTTCAATTTGCCGAAGGATCGCAAGTTGCAATTGTTTAAGGCAGAAGCTCAGTTCAAACCCCAGCTGGATGTAAATCGGAATGCTTTAGTATTGCAGCCGACTAAGGAATCGGTAAAGACGGAGAAAGTTGAACGAGAAGGTGTGATATCCTATGAAGCTAGTAATGGGCTCATAACTTTGAAAGCCGCTCCGGACTTTTTCCCGACCTTATATTCATTGCAGTATAAGGAAAACGAGTGGATGCATCATTCCTTTCCGAAGCCGACCGCGAGATCGTGGTGGAATCCTTGGCCGGGGGGAATCGGGAATCATATTCAAGGTTTGAATGCCAACTCGATCGCAAAAGAGACTCATTCTGCGAGGTTTGTCACAATTCAAGACAACTTTGGTAACGAGTGGTCCGGACTTTCTGTTGATACCGATGTTAAGGAACACGAGGATTATAAAGGACTGAGATTCAATCAGCATTATCTGATGCTTCCCGGTGTTCCGGTCGTTTGTCACACTACGGAAGTTGTACAGGAGACAAACCGTTATTTTGATGGGAAACCCTGGATGACGGATGGCTTCCTGGATGCGGATTGGGTTAAAGCACAAAGTAATGACGGCGAATGGCAAACCTTTGTGACACGCAAAGGGGAAATCGAGACCTTTGTGAACCAGTCGCTTGTTTATGGATCCGATGATCGTGCGGAAAAATTGCAGGTAGCTGCAGATTTTGATGCCGTTCGTACCAGTTTTTATTTAAATAAAGAGGCAACCACGCTCGAGCTTGAACAGAATGTTCATGCTCAACATGGCGAAAGCATTTTCACAAAACCGGTCTTTCTCGTATTAACAGATGAAATTCTTCCGGCGGATGCCTTGCGCGATTTGATTGGTCTGCGATTTGGAGGTCATCAGGAATGATTCGAACAGCCCAATTAAAGGATGCTGAAGCAATTTGTGAGGTGCACACGTCTGCTATACGCGGACTGTGCTCTTCTCATTATTCAAAGGAAGAAATAACAGCATGGACCTCCATGATCAAACCGGAATCTTATCCATCCGTAATAGCAGATGATAAGAAATTAATTCTTGTTGCTCAGGAAAACGATGTTATCGTCGGATTTGGACAGGTTGATTTTACAGATCAAGAGATTGAAGCCGTTTATGTTAGTCCCGGTGTTGCGGGATCTGGCGTAGGAAAGAAATTGTTAAATGGATTAGAAGTTTTCTCAAGAAGGCAAGGCCTGAAAACCCTGAAATTATCCGCTTCTTTAAATGCCTGCGATTTTTATGCTAGGGCTGGTTATTACAAATTAGACAATACAAAACATACCTTGAAAAGCGGCGTGCAGATAGGTTGTGTTAATATGAAGAAAAAGATTTAGGAGTGGTGTGGCGTGAAAGGAGATTTGAAAGCACGTTCGCCGTGGGCTTTAAGTGGCGTAAATGAGGTAGAAATCAACCCTTTGGCAGAGCCGATAAGGGGTGAAATGATCATTCCTGGAAGTAAAAGTTTCACGAACCGGGCGCTTATTATGGCGGCAATGGCTGAAGGGACATCTGACGTGTCTGGAATTCTGAAAAGTGATGATTCTTATTGGTGCATTGATGCCTTGAAGAAATTAGGGACAGACATTCAAGTTGAAAATGAGGTTGCGCATGTCTGTGGAACCGGTGCGCAGTGGCCAACTAAACAAGCGAATTTATACATAGGAGCATCCGGCACTAACGGTCGCTTCTTACCCGGAGCATTGGCTGTCGGGGAAGAAGGGGATTGGGAAGTGGAAGCCAGCCAGAGAATGAGTGAAAGGCCAATTGGCACACTAATCGATGCCTTGAAGGAGCTTGGCGCGAACGTTAAATATACAAACAAAGAAGGATTTTTTCCGATTCGAGTAAAGGGTGCCGATTTGAAAGGCGGAGATGTTCATATTTCCGGGAAAGTATCAAGCCAGTTTATTAGCGGATTGTTAATGGCTGCGCCTTATGCTCGCAATCCGGTTACCGTTCGTGTGACAGATCATATTGTCCAACATGCTTACGTTCACATTACACTGGACTTGATGAAGCAGTTTGGTGTTGAGGTTGAGGCTGACGGTGATTTGAAAACGATAAAAGTGAACCCGACGAAATATCAGGGCCGGAACCTTCAACTAGAAGCTGACGCGTCGACAACGTGTTATTTTCTGGCGCTTGCCGCAATTACGAATGGTAAAATGAGAATTAATAATATCACTTATGATACCCGGCAACCTGACATTAAGATGACCGACGTTTTTGAAAAAATGGGTTGTAATGTAACTCGAGGAAAGGACTTCATTGAGTTGGAAGGGACCGAACAACTCAAAGGCGGCAAAACAATCAGCATGAAGGAAATGTCTGATCAGGCGCTGACTCTGGCGGCTATTGCCCCGTTTGCGGATGGCCCGATTACGATCACGGATGTGGCTCATATTCGCCATCATGAATCGGATCGAATCCAAGCCGCTTGTGAATCGTTGAAGCGTCTGGGTATAAAGGTTGAAGAGCACGATGACGGTTTGACTGTCTATCCGGGAAACCCTCAGGCAGCGATATTGGATTCTTATGACGACCACCGTGTCGCGATGGCATTATCGTTGATTGGTGCCCGCGTACCGGGAATCAAAATCAGCGATCCTGGCTGTGTTTCGAAAACTTGTCCAACATATTTCGAATTACTTGAGAATTTAGGTCTTGGTGTGCATTTTTCATAGAGGAGGAATGAGTTGAGAAACAGAGGCGCCGGAATCATATTGGATGCGGGAAGAATCGCCTTGATTAAACGAGTGAGGGATGGAGAAACCTATTATGTGTTTCCGGGCGGTGGCATGGAAAGAGGAGAAACTCCAGAAGAGGCTGCCATCCGGGAGGTGTTTGAGGAACTTGGTGTTACCGTCACGTTAAAAGGTTCGCCAATTGTTTCGGAACGTGTGGATGGATCCAAGGAATACTACTATATCTCTGAAATCGTCTCTGGATCGTTTGGAACGGGTTCGGGAGAAGAATATACATTGAATCAAAATCGAGGCAGCTACATGCCTATTTGGGTCGATTTAAAGGAAATAAAATCACTTGACGTAAGACCAAAAGAAATCGCCGCAAGGTTAATAGAAAAGGTGAGGTCATGAGTTACAGCATTTGGGAAGGGGAAAAAATCAAGCTTCGCGCCATTGAATCCAAGGACGCGGATTTTTTCTATCATTGGAATTTTGATGACGATGTGATTAGGCGAATTGACGAGATTCATTTTCCGCAATCTTATGAGAGAGTGAAAGAATGGGCGGAAAAGGAATCTAAAGCCACACCAGAGGACGGAAGTTTTAAATGGATAGCGGAAACCAAAGAAGGGAAAACGGTTGGCTCTATAAATACGTTTGAATGTAACAGACGAGTCGGAACTTTTTATTATGGGATCGGTGTAGCGAGGGATCAATGGGGAAATGGTTATGCACAGGAAATGATCCACCTCGTTCTGCGCTATTACTTCTACGAATTGAACTATCAGAAGGTAACGGTTTTGATTTATTCTTTCAACGACCGTTCGAAGCGTCTTCATGAAAAATTCGGCTTTCAGAAAGAGGGCGAATTGCGCAACATGTATTTGACAAACGGCAACTATTATAATGAACTATTTTATGGTATGACTCGAGAGGAATACAGGGATAAGTATGGAGGCCCTGCTGATGCAAATTGATAATTCGGCGGAAACCTTTTTTGAACTATGCGAATCTGGCTTTCCGTTTGATCTGGAAGACTATCATCAGGCTCATCCCAGGATTTTTGACACGTATTTCAACGGTTATTGCCGGAAAACAGATGATAAGGTCAGGTCGGCCGTGGATCGCTATTCCGGTGATTACGAAAGATTGAAAGAGGTTGCGGCGCTTTTGCCGGATGCGATTCAGAAGGCGGCCGATAAGGCGGAGTCTTATTTCGGCTTTGCCATTGACGTTCCTGTACATATTTTTGTTGGCGTATATGCTTCCAATGCTTTCGTCGATCATCAAGCGGAAATTTACTTAGCTGTCGAAAAGCTAGATCCGGATCCCGAACTATTGCAGATTCTTATCGCTCACGAGATGGTTCATAGTTATCATTATCATGTGTTGGATCGTGCTGGTATTGATTGGGAATCCGTTGATTGGATGAGCGGCCAGGTTTCAATGTATCTGGAAGGTGTGGCGACTTATCTTTCTGAGCAGTTGATTCCAGGTTACCCGCGGGGGTATTATTTTTCCTATGATAAAAATGGAGCGGACTGGTTAGCTTTTGCAGAAAATCATCTTTCGGAAATGGCTTATGCTTTTGAGGCGGATTTAAATGATGATTCAACAAATGTCCTGCGTGAATGGTTTAGATTGTCGGGAGGCAGCCGATTTGGGTACAGTCGGCTCGGTTATTTTCTTGGTACCCGATTTGTCTCTGATTTGTGCCTGCAAATGGGGGAGGAGCAGGTCTTGGCTCTGTTGGCCAATGGGGACGTGGAAGAGGAAGTCATAAAATGGATAAACCAACAGATGTGACGCAAATGATCATAGTTTGACGTATATTTTTCGTTTTTGACGCAAATTTCTGGATTTCGACGCATAAATCCGGATTTTGATACATTTATTCTCTTTGATCGTGACAGAACCGAGGTGTCTGGATGTCATTGTTGGCTTTTGGGCTTGTCATCATTTCCGCTTTCATGCACGCCACCTGGAATTACTTGTCCAAACGCGCGCAAGGCGGCGCAGCTTTCACCTGGTTGTTTCTTGCAATTAGTTCAGTTGTTTATGCTCCTTTCGCTGCGGCGATCATGTTTTATCAACAACCGCACTTTGGATGGCTGGATCTTCTTTTTATCGCAGGAAGCACGGTTATTCATTTGGCTTATTTTCTTGTGTTGCAGAAAGGTTATAAAGTCGGCGATCTTTCCGTTGTATATCCAGTTGCTCGGGGTACGGGACCTATGCTTGCGTCCGTTGCTGCTATTTTTCTCTATAACGAAAATTTGACCGTGGTGGAATTTGCAGGGATTAGTCTGATCGTTTTGAGCGTTTTCTTTCTGACGGGCGGGGCGAAGATTTTTAATAATCCTTCCTCATTTCTTCCGCTCATATATGGATTAGTCGTAGGTGTCATTATTGCCAGCTATACCCTCCTCGATAAAGGGGCTGTCGCGGTTTTGTTGATTCCGCCGCTAATCTATAATTACGGAGGCATTTTGGGGCAGTTGATTTTACTTTCTCCAATCGCTTTGCGGCGCCGTAAGGAAATTCGGCGGGAATGGAACTTGCATCGAAAAGAAGCACTTGGAATCGCGATTTTAAGCCCATTGGCTTATATTCTGGTTTTGACAGCAATGGTTTTCACGCCAGTTAGTCATGTGGCGCCGGTTCGTGAGATTAGTATTCTAATTGGGACGGTTATGGGCACGAAGCTGTTGTCCGAAGGCTTTGGATTTCGGCGTATTGTGGCGGCGGGAACGATGGTCGCGGGCGTCATTATTGTGGCATTTAGTTGAGGAGTGAAAACGATGGAACCGATATTATTAGATTTTCCAACTGAATTTACGACCGAGAGGCTTTTGTTGCGGATGCCGCAGCCTGGTGACGGAGAGGCAGTGAATTCGGCGATTTGTCATTCCATTGAGGAATTGAAACCTTATATGCAGTTTGCACAGGAAATGCCTAAAGAGGAGGACACGGAAAAGAATATAAGAAAAGCTTATGCAAAGTTTATCCTGCGGCAAGACATGCGTTTCTTGATCTTTCACAAGGAGGAAGGCCATTTTATTGGTTCTATTGCGCTGCATCATCCTCATTGGGACATCCCGAAATTCGAGATCGGTTATTGGCTGGATGCCCGGCAGACCGGAAAAGGCAATATGACGGAAGCCCTTATTGGGTTAACCGAATTTGCATTCCATGAGATCGGTGCTAAGCGGTTGGAATTGTTGATTGCGGTGATTAATGAGAAGAGCCGAAAAGTTGCCGAACAGGCAGGGTATGAATTGGAAGGAATATTGAAAAATGAGGATCGGTTGCCGGATGGCCGCCTGATGGACAGTCGATTGTATGTGAAAAACCCAGATTAGGAGAGAACGATTGCTCTTATCAATTTTTCCTTTATCAATATGTGAATGTACCACGACGATATAAATAATTGATCGCTAATCGTATTGCAGGAGGCACAAAGGGTGAAATTTTATATTGCATCGAGCTTTAAAAATATAGATTCAGTCATGTATGTCAGCGAAAGGTTAAAGAAAGAAGGCTTTGTGCATGCGTATGACTGGACTCAAAATAATAAGGCTACTTCCATTGAAGAGCTCAAGGAAATCGGTCAAAATGAGAAACGCGCCGTGATGGAAGCGGATTTTGTAATCGTTCTGTTTCCGGCAGGAAAGAGCAGTCATGTTGAATTAGGGATTGCGCTTGGGCAAGGGAAAAACGTATTTCTTTATTCTCCAGATGAGAAGATTAACGATCTTGAAACGACCAGCACATTTTATCATTTGCCAGGCGTCAACAAGTGTTACGGGACGATAGAGGAGTTCATTGAAAAGATTTCGGCAGTTCAATTAGTATAATAAGTCTTATTCTAAGGATTGAAGCTATGGATTATGTAAAGCATTTAAGATCAATGGTTGGTCATGAGAAAGTCATAATGGTTGTCGCAGGGGCTTTTGTTTTTGATAAAGAAAATAGAATCCTTTTGCAACAACGTTCCGATAATGGAAAATGGGGAATGCCTGGCGGATTTATGGAGTTAGGGGAAAATGTTCAGGACACGGCCAAGAGAGAAGTTTACGAAGAAACAGGGTTAAAACTTGAGGATCTTGATTTATTCGGTATTTATTCAGGACCTGATTACGATAAGACCTTTCCCAATGGAGATAAGGTTTCCTTGGTTCAATTTACATTTATGTGTACGAAATACAAAGGAAAGTTAGTTGAGCATAATGAAGAGTCGTTAAATAACAAGTTCTTTCCACTTCAAGAACTGCCACCAAATTTGTTTTCCGAACATCAGGTTATGATGAATGACCTGTTATCTGATCAACAACTTCCGATCATGAAATAATAAAATTAGGATTGGATGGTATAAAGCAACATAAAGGGGTGAAGCTCGTGAGACTCGTCGCACCTAAACCATTTACATACAAAGGCGGAAACAAGGCTGTCCTCTTATTGCATGGGTTTACGGGAAATACCGGAGACGTGAGAAGGTTGGGAAGGTATTTGAATCAACGAGGCTATACGTGTCATGCTCCTTTGTTTAAAGGACATGGAATGGGGCCGGATAAACTAATTGAGACGGGACCTGATGATTGGTGGCAAGATGTCAAAGCAGGTTACAGATTTCTGGAGTCTGAAGGATTCAAGGAGATTGCGGTTGCGGGTGTTTCGTTGGGCGGCGTTTTTTCCTTGAAAATCGGAGAAACATTCCCTGTCAAGGGAGTGGTATCGATGTCTGGTCCAGCAAAAGAGAAAGGACTGGATGATTTATATAAGCGTGTCCGAGATTATGCAAGGGAATATAAGAAATTGGAAGGGAAAGACGAGGAACAAATAACCGAAGAACTGAAAGAATTTGAACACAAACCAATGCCAACCTTGAAAAACCTCCGACAAACCATTGTGGATACAAGTAACAACCTCGGATCGCTCACTTCTCCTCTTTTTATTTTATATGGTGGCTTGGATGAGACGCTGTACAAAGAAAGCGCCCAAATCATTTATGACCATGTGAACACAGAAAACAAACAAATGAAAGGATATGATCAAACCGGTCATATCATGACTTTAGGTGGAGAACGGGACAAGATCTATGAAGACATCTATGATTTTTTGAATTCATTAAATTGGTAAAATATATAAAACGCAGGAGGGATTATTATGAAATTCAGCTCACCGCAAGTGAATCTATACGTTGATGACTTGGATGGATCAAGAACATTTTACGAAAAACTTGGCTTCGAATTAAAGTTCACCGCAGAAATAGAGGGAAAAGAAGTCCACCACGAGTTACGGTTAGATGGCTTTACACTCGGTATTGCAACCAAAGAATCGACAAAGCAAGTTCATGGGCTGAATCCCGGTAAAAATTCGGGAAGTGAAATGGTGCTGTGGACAGAGGATACTGATTTAGCGATACAATTTCTAGTGGAAAATGGTGCAACCATGCTGTCCGAGCCTCATGACTTCTTAGATAAACTCAGATCAGGTTGGGTTCAGGATCCCGATGGGAATCCCATACAAATTGTCAGCGAAAGAAAAAGCGATCGTTTATGAAAAGAATTGTACTCATCGGCTCCGGCGGTTCTGGGAAATCTACTTTGGCCAGGCAATTAGGTGAGAAACTAAATCTAAAGGTATATCATCTTGATGCGATATTTTGGAAGCCGAATTGGGTAGGGGTCCCAAAAGAAGAACAACGAAAAGTGCAAAATGAGTTAGTTAAGCAAGAAGAATGGATCATCGATGGGAATTATGGCGGGACAATGGAAGTAAGACTCAATGCAGCAGACACGATCATCTTTCTTGATTTGCCAAGAACCATATGTGTCTTACGTGTATTTAAGAGAATGCTTAAATATCGAAATCAAACAAGGCCGGATATGGGAGAAGGCTGTGAAGAGAGATTTTCCCTGGCATTTATCAAGTGGGTGTGGGGATATCGAACGAAGAGAAGGCCGGGAATTTTGCGAAGACTTGGACAATTGTCTAAAGATAAAAATGTTATCATTCTAAAATCAGCAAAAGAGGTTCGGGATTTTCTGGAGAAAGTATCTTGATTATTCTGGCTATTGATCTTGTCATAGCTGTTATGGAACTTGGATGGAGGGACCAATGACAAATGAATCTGTTCTAAGAAATGTAAGGTTGTTGATGAAAATGCACTCGGAAGGTTTTCTGGGTGGGGAGGTTATGCCTGAGGATGCTCTGATTGGAACTGTTCCAGAGAGTGAATGGCCGAACGTTCTCACTCTGGGAATGTCGTTAAATTACCAAAGGAACGCCTATTCGCTGTGGAAGTCGATTGCGGAGGCTTACCTGGATTGTAACGCCCGATGGGTATTTAACCCGAGGGATGTGGTCAAGAAAGACCTGGATCAATTGCGAAACGTGTTAATTCATAATCGTATTGCCTTACAGCCTAATCGCCACCCGGAAATTTGGCATCGTGTTTCAGAAGGAATCGTCCAATCTTCTGCAAAAGGTGACGTCTCTGGGTTGATTGAGTCTGTTCAATTTGACATCGCCCCTTTAAAAAAAGTCTTGCAACAAGAAAGAAAATCAGCATTTCCCTATCTTTCCGGCCCTAAAATCTTTAATTATTGGCTGTATGTCATGGAGATCTATGCAGGAATCGAATGGAAGTCCCGTGAACTTATTACTATAGCCCCAGATACACACATATTGAAAGCTACCGTGAAATTGGGCCTGTGCTCGCCGGAAGTATTGAAAGGTACGGCTGAACAACGAAAGGTTGTGGCAGAGGTATGGGATACGGCGTTAATGGGGAGTGGTTTGTCACCAATAGACGTTCATACCCCCTTATGGTTATGGAGTCGTGCTGGCTTCCCGTCGCTTGATCAAATAACCGTAAACGGAAGGGAGGAATAATGGAGTGTATTTAATCACCGGGGGTTTAATCTTTATTCTTGGAGTCGTATGTTATTTGGTTGGCCGAGTTCTTTTATTAGGGATTCGCTATAAAAATCATAGACCTATTGATTGGTTGAAGGAAATCATAAGATTTCTATTTGTTATTTACATATGCAAAGTGGTTTCTGTGACTCTATTTCCTTTGCCGGTAGGGTTTAACTCGGGTATAGAAAATATAACTCGGTCTATCAATCTCATGCCGTTTAAGTCCATTATTGAAAACATAAGTCATATAGGTGTTGCTTATGATGGTGATGTTCAATTTATGATCGGGTTGATCTTGAGAAATGTCGGCGGTAATCTATTGTTACTTTTGCCATTAGGTTTTTTGGTACCGCTCCTTTGGCTTACATTTAGGCATTTTAAAAAGATGGTGCTATTAGGTTTGACGGTCTCTATCTGTATTGAACTGTTGCAACTAATTGAGACGTGGGCAGGAGGTTGGTCTCGGATTACTGATATTGATGACATTATTCTAAATGTGTTGGGTGTTATGCTTGGATACTTATTTTATCAAATTGTCTTTAAAATGATGAGAAGGAATCTGGCAGGCAATAGGCATTTTCAAAAATGGAGGAGCAAAAATGAAAAGACTGGTGATTATTACGGTCGGTAAAACCCATAGTGGGAAAACAACATTTGCCAAAGCTTTAGAAAGACAGCTGGACTCCTCACTTGTCATTGATCAGGATAACCATGCTGAATTTATCAGCACCCATTACAGAAGTTTACTGCCGAAACAAGGCCGCAATACAATTAAGTACGCAATCACGCATACGATTGTGGACTATGCTGTTCATCAAACAGATTTTCATCTCATTCTTTGCAACTCAAATCGCTCACGCCAGGGTCGTTTGGATTTGCTTGCAGATTTTCACGATAAAGGATTTATCAGCATCCTTGTTCACTTCGATATTCCGGAACATGTTCTGGAAGAGCGGGTTGCTAATAGTCAGCGCAGTACAAATGTATTTAGAAGTGCTTCCAGTTTTGAAGAAGTGCTTATCCGGAAAATGCTGACGATGTGACTAGACCTTTAGAAGACGAAGCCGATCATTTTTTTGTTATTAAATCCACTGATGAAGTTCAGTCAGTAATACAAGGAATTGTTGATATTAATGAGAAAAGTTGAAGTGACTGCGTATAACGTGCAATGGCCTTTAATGTTTGAGCAAGAAACCAAGAAATTGCAAGAAATTTTCGGTCCTGAAATTCATGAAATTCATCACATTGGCAGTACGTCAGTGAAGGGACTTATGGCCAAACCTATCATTGATATCATGCCGGTAGTCAAAGGCATTGATCGGATTGACGATCTTGATTCAGCAATGATTGCCATTGGTTATGAGCCAAAGGGAGAAAACGGGATAGCTGGACGCAGGTATTTTCAAAAAGGCGGGGACTATCGAACGCATCATGTTCATATTTATGAATGGGGAAACCCCGAAATTGAGCGACATATTGCTTTTCGGAATTATTTGCGGGCACATCCAAGTGTTGCAAAAGACTACGGCAATTTAAAAGAAAAATTGTCGCAACGTTTTCCCGATGATATTGAATCTTACATACAAGGAAAAGAACAACTTGTATTGCAAATAGAGCGGCAAGCGCTTCTTTGGTCTAGAAATGCATGAAAAATGAGTGTCAGGACCTGGGGGGAGGAATGTAATTGATTTTTACGATTGCCATTTTAGCGTTAAATTCGTCTGTTCCAGAAGCTGAAAATCCATCAAATGTTTATGATCCTTAAGACGGTTGTTTGGTTTGGGATTCTGGCCGGTTGGTTATTGACTCGGGTATAGAATTTTAAAAAAGTCACTTATGATATTGCGTACAGATTCCGCAGGTGACACTTCCCCATTCTTTTGAATAAGCTGTTAGAAAAAAGGAGGGTTGTGTCATGGAGAATCGACTGTTAAGTTTGTTCTTCGGGTTTATCGTGGCGGCAACGTTCATGATTTCGCCGCTACCGTCCTTGTTTGGCGGGGAATTTGAATCGATTATTCAGATCATCAGTGCGATTATTGCGTTGATTCTCGGCATTTTGATTCTGATCGAGGCTTTTCGGAATATCAAGTTATGACGATGCTGTGAGGAATAACCTGGGTAAAGAAGGTCAATCAGAAATCTCTGGTTGGCCTTTTTACGAGTTTAATGGTCTTTTGGGTCGGGGAGATCACTCCATTTGTTCACATTTTCGGGTGGATGGTAATTTCTTAATTGATCCAAAAGCGCAGCAGGGTTTGTATGGATTGTCAGGAGCTTCATGTGTCCCTTCGGGATAAATCCTCCTTTGACACCGTTATGTACCATTTCAATCAGAGGCTGATAGTAATTTTTCAAATTCAACAAGCCGACAGGTTTTTGATGAATGCCGAGTTGCCCCCAACTAACTACTTCAAAGACTTCTTCAAGCGTTCCATATCCTCCGGGGAGCGCAATGAAAGCATCTGCCAACTCGCTCATTTTTGCTTTTCGCTCATGAATGTCCGCTACTTCGTATAGTTCGGTAAGCTTGTCATGAACCATTTCTCCATGAAATAATCCGGTCGGCATGACACCGATGGCACAACCATTATTTGCTAAGACAGTATTTGCGACATGGCCCATTAGCCCTATTTTGGAACCGCCGTAAACTAGCTCAATTCCTTGTTCCGCCATTTCCATCCCGAGTTGTACTGCCGCTTCGGCATAAGCAGAATCCGTACCTGAGTTTGACCCAGCGAATACACATACTCTCTTCATTTAGAGTCCCTCGATTCGATGAATAGTGTTGAGCCTTTCTGATGCAAAGAATACACGATGACGAGATAGAAAAACAAGGATTTATATGCCTTGGTCAACTGATCCACAGGAACAATAAAGGGTTCAATGATAGATTGTAAAAAATCGAAATGTGAATCAACCGAGAAATAAGATAGGCAAGGTCTTTGCCCGTCACGCGGCTATTTGTTATTATTGTAACGGTATATTCGAAGGTTTCGGGGCGTTTTGTATTTTATGATTTTATGGTCTCCGTAATCTTAAGACAGACAAGGTGGAATGGAAGATGACGAATCAGAAACCGTATCGTGTATTGCTTTATTATAAATATGTTCCGATTGAAGATCATGAGTTGTTTGCCGAAGAGCATCTCGAATTTTGCAAGAACCTTGGTGTGAAGGGACGAATTCTTGTAGCACGTGAAGGGATAAACGGCACATTGTCGGGGACGATCGATCAAACCGACACTTATATGGAAACGTTGCGCCGGGACCCACGCTTTTCGGATATCGAATTCAAAATCGATGAAGCGGACAGCCATGCTTTCAAGAAAATTTTTGTACGCGCTCGAGACGAAATCGTTTCTTTACGATTAGAGCAAGATGTGAGCCCCAATAACCTGACAGGTGAGTATTTGGAGCCGGAAGCATTCTATCAAGAATTGCAACAGGATGATACGATTGTTCTGGATGCCCGCAATGAATATGAATATCGCGTGGGTCATTTCCGCAATGCCATTAAACCGGATATTGAATCTTTCCGGGAACTTCCGGAATGGATCGAGAAGAATTTGGCGGATCAAAAGGATAAAAGAGTCTTAACCTACTGCACAGGCGGGATTCGCTGTGAGAAATTGACCGGTTATCTGCGCAAGGAAGGCTTCAAAGATGTGGCACAGCTCCATGGTGGAATTGTTAATTATGGAAAGGATCCTGAAGTACAAGGAAAGTTGTATGACGGTAAGTGCTATGTGTTCGATGAAAGGCGGATGGTCCACGTCAATCGAACTGATGAAGACGTTGTAATCGGAAAGTGTTATCACTGCGGGAAAACCGAAGATCGTTATGTGAACTGTGCCAATCCAGAGTGTAACTTGCAATATATTTGTTGCGAAGAGTGCGAGGAGAACTATAAACGGTCCTGTTCGGATGAATGCAGGGAACACCCGCGCAATCGATACGTTGTGGAGTCGTGAAGTTAAGCCTCCGGCAGTTGATCTGGATTTTCAGGGGATAGTTACGCTAAGGTGTATTTTGATAAAGTCGCTCTCATTATTGAAATGAGGGCATTTTTCTTAATAAGGAGAGTGAAATGATGGATCGGTTTGTGAAAACGAAAGAGCAAGAACAACGGTTGGAATGGGTTGGAAGATTAGCGGATCGCTTCGCGGAGCGAGCGGATGAGGTGGATCGTCAAGCAGCTTTTCCTTTTGAGAATTTCCGCGATCTTAAAGAATCCGGTTACTTGGCGCTGACGGTGCCAGAGGAATATGGCGGAAAGAATATTTCTTTGTATGATTTTCTGTTGCTTCAGGAACGCTTGGGCCAAGGAGACGCCTCAACTTCATTGGCTGTAGGCTGGCATCTTGGGATATTCATGGATCTCGCGGACAGGCGGGAGTGGGAAGAAGATACGCTCCAAAGATTATGTAAGGAAATCGTTGATTCCGGTGTGTTGGTGAATCGGGCTGCGACAGAACCGGCGACCGGAAGCCCCACGAGAGGCGGAAAGCCGCAAACGACAGCGACGCGGTACGGCGATCAGTGGATTCTAAACGGTAGAAAGACATTTACGACAATGGCGCCGGGCTTGGATTATGCGTTAGTAACCGCGACCTTGGAGGGCACCGATGATGTAGGCGGTTTTCTTGTGCCATGCGGTTCCGAAGGTGTCAGGATTGAAAACACATGGGATACCATGGGAATGCGCGGGACTCGAAGTGACGATCTATTAATGGAGAACGTTGCCCTTAGTGACGAAGCAATGGTTGAGAAACACGAGTCTGACAATAAAAAAAGAGCGCCGATGGGCTGGTTGTTACATATTCCGGCATGTTATCTCGGAGTTGCGGCGGCGGCGAAAAATTTTGCCGTTAAGTTTGCGAAAGAGTATAAGCCGAACAGTTTGCCGGGACCAATAGCGGAAGTTCCGCACGTCCAGCAAAAGATTGGTGAAATGGAATTGGAACTTCTGAAAGCGAGAACCTTAATGTATTCGACAGCAGAACGATGGGATCGTGATCCAGAAGGAAGAGATGGTATGCAGCCTGATCTGGCGGCGGTTAAGACAGTCGCGACAAATGCCGCAGTATCGGTTGTCGATTTGGCGATGCGTCTTGTTGGAGGCAAAAGCATCTCACGTTCAATGCCGTTGGAACGTTACTATCGCGATGTTCGGGCCGGCATCCATAATCCGCCGAATGATGATATTACAATTTCTGTACTAGCCAAAGCAGCTATTGAGGAGGAGTCATGATGACTGAAAAGCCATTATCGCCAGGGGAAATCGTAACAGCAACATACAAAACAGGAAAATACATTGCTGAACTGGTTGAACAGGGGAACGATAAAACACTTGTAAAAATTGTTGCTGTTCTGAGGCACCCAACGCAGGGAGATTTGCATAGCCCGGGCAGGGTGGATGTTGCCTTTCAGCAGCGGCGCGCGCTAGCCTTTAATGAAAAAACATGGGTGCATCCAGCTTCTGTTAAACAGTACGAAAAAGATGTCCCGGACTATAAAGAATCGCTTCGGGAAGCCCTTGATGCTGAAATCGCTAAATTGAAGCAGAAAGACGATGCATGGTCCGAGCGTTCAATCGAGCAACTGGAAGATTTAAAGAAGGATTATAAGTTAATCTAGAAAGCCGGGATTCAAATGTGTTTGATTACTTTTGCCTATGAGGCACATCCACGGTATCGTCTTGTAATGGCCGCCAATCGAGATGAATTTTACAAAAGGCCGACGGAACAAGCTCATTTCTGGAAAGACCACCCCGACGTATTAGCTGGCCGGGATTTGGAAAAGATGGGGACGTGGATGGGTGTCACGAAAAACGGACGTTTCGCCGCCATTACGAATTACCGTGATCCCTCTGCCGAAAACAAGAATGCCAAATCAAGAGGTGCGCTTGTAGGGGATTACCTTTGTGGCGCTGAACCACCTTCGGATTATATGAAAAGGGTTCAGAAGTTCGGCGATCAATATAACGGTTTTAATTTGATCATCGGTGATCGACGGGGCATATATTATTTTTCTAATCGAGGGAACGGAATCCAACACCTTGGTTCTGGCCTATATGGTTTGAGTAATGCTTTGCTTGATACTCCGTGGCCGAAGGTTGAGAAAAGCAAGGAGCGTTTGGCTGGTTGCCTTGAACAAGAAGAAGTCAATCCTGATTGCCTCTTTGATTTGCTTGCCGATACTGATCAAGCCGGTGATTCCGCATTGCCTGACACCGGGGTCAGTCTTGAGTTCGAACGAATGCTGTCTCCGGCTTTTATTGAAAGCCGGGATTACGGAACTCGTGCTTCGACCCTTTTATTGATCGATCATGATGGAGGCGTTTTTTTCAAAGAGCGATCCTTTTATCCCGAAAGGCAGGACTCGAGTTTCAAGTTTCAGATTTCGACATAGTTCGTTTTCGTTGTCACTCTCGGGCAGAAATGTTATTTTTATATGGAATATCATGAAGGAGATGATACATATGGCAGAACAGAAAGTCGTTGTATATTCCCAACCTACGTGACCGCCTTGCAAAACGGTGAAAGAGTTTCTTTCCCATCATAATGTTGCATTCGAAACGAAAAACGTGCAGGAAGACGTTGAGGCGCGCGAGGAAATGATGAACAAGTATGAATCGATGGCAACCCCGACGGTTGTAATCGGTGAAGAGGTCATTGTCGGCTATGACCCGGGCAAAATGGAGAAATTGCTGAGCTTATAAAAACAAGGAAGAGCGGAGTCTCGTTATTTTGGGACTCGCCGCTCTTTTTTTGTACATGCCTTCCGGTTTCAGGGGGATTCTATTATTGTGAAGCTTACAATGGAGGGATTTCCTTGAGAAAAATCATTTTGGCAGTTTTGTTGGTAATTGTTTTAGGTTTGATGCCTGCATCTGGCGGATTTGCGGAAGATCTGAACTTCCATCCCAATCCGTCCACGGAATTGCTTTATCGTGATATTTTGGTTTCGCAGTTACTGCCACGTATAGAAAAACAGGTGGATCAACATTATTCTGACATTTTAACCATGGATCCGGTCGTCTATCCTTACTATGTATTTGTGGAAGATGCCCGACGTATTTACGGGTTTCGATCTTTTGCATTTAAGGTGAAACTAAAGGTCATTCCTGTTGTCGGCCCTCATATTCAAGTTGGCGCTGATCGGCTTGTTTTTGAAATCCGCATTCCCAATGTTGAACTTAAGAAGTACGAACACCTCAAAACGGAAAAACTCCCCCCGCACTGGCAGCATATCTTAAAATAAGTGTGGAAACCGGCCGATAGGGGAATGGTAAAAGCAGAGATTTGTTTCGTTAGGAGGACGTTATGGTACAGGAAAGTATGGACAAAACAGCGGAAGCAAGGACAGAGGAATTTCCTCTTCTTAAGGATATTATGGCACTGCGGCCGGTTTTTTGGACCAATCCCTCGGGCAAGAGGATGGTTGATACTCCGAAATTTTCCGTCAGCCAGTCAGATATCATGGAGGCTGAGGAACGTTGGCGGCGGTTTGCGCCTTTTTTGCAGAAAGCTTTTCCGGAAACGAAGGAATTTCGTGGAGTCATTGAATCTCCACTGCGGCCGATACCAAAGGTGAAAAAGCGTCTTGAAGATCACTACCACGAAAAGACTGCAGGGAAAATGTATTTAAAATGTGATAATGAACTGCCCATTGCTGGCTCCATTAAGGCGCGCGGCGGCATTTACGAAGTGTTGAAGCATGCTGAAACGCTTGCATTGGAAAACGGAATGATCAAGAAAAACGAGAACTATGAGAAATTCGGTTCGCCAGAGTTCAAAAGGTTCTTTAGCCAATTTTCAGTTGGTGTCGGTTCAACAGGAAACCTTGGGTTAAGCATCGGGATCATTAGCGCGAAGCTTGGATTTGACGTAATGGTTCATATGTCGGCAGACGCAAAACAGTGGAAGAAAGATCTGTTGCGTGAAAAAGGCGCTAGGGTTTTTGAATATGAGGCCGATTTCAGCAAAGCGATTAAGGAAGGACGTGAATTGTCCACACAGGACCCGAAGAGTTATTTTGTCGATGATGAAAATTCCCGCGATTTGTTTTTAGGGTATAGCGTGGCGGCATTAAGGTTGAAAAAACAACTTGAGCGCAAAAGAATTGCCGTGGATGAGGATCACCCATTGTTTGTTTATCTACCGTGTGGAGTCGGAGGTTCTCCAGGCGGAATAACCTTTGGTCTGAAGCAAGTTTTCGGGGATCATGTACATTGTTTCTTTGTGGAGCCGACACATTCACCCTCGGTTTTGATCGGATTGTTGACCGGGCAACATGAGAAAGTCAGTGTGCAGGATTTCGGAATCGATAACCATACAGAGGCAGATGGGCTTGCCGTCGGGACTCCGTCAAGTTTTGCCACAGCCATAAGTGAGCATCTGGTGAATGGCGTTTACACGTTCGAGGACGATGAATTGTTTAAAATGCTTACGATGTTAATTGATACGGAAGGCATTAAAGTGGAGCCTTCGGCCGCTTCTGGATTACAGGGACCGGTGCGATTGAGGAAATCCGGATACCTCGCGGATCGTGAGCTGGAAGCGAAGATGGACCAGGCTACTCACATTGCCTGGGCGACAGGCGGAGCGCTTGTGCCTGAGGAAGACATGAAACGATTTTATGAGAAAGGGAAGAAACTGTTGGGGGAATAAAGACAAAGCCGTCCGTGGGGGGCGGTTTCTTCTATTTCGACAAAAAATGATAGAAACCCTGTTTCTTTGCCGCCAAATCATATACAATTGGGATAGGCAATTTACATAGGCAAGGAGGCTGGTTATGGAGCAATATTTGAATTTATGCAGACATATATTGGAGAACGGAACTGAGAAAAGCGACCGAACCGGGACAGGGACGGTCAGCGTATTTGGCCACCAAATGCGTTTTGACCTGCAAGAAGGCTTTCCTCTTGTTACGACGAAGAAACTTCATTTAAGGTCTATTATTCATGAGTTGTTGTGGTTCCTCAAAGGTGATACAAACGTCAAGTATTTACAGGACAATGGGGTTCGCATCTGGAATGAATGGGCCGATGAAAACGGAGAACTTGGACCGGTATACGGCAAACAATGGCGGTCCTGGACCAAGGACGATGGTTCAACTGTTGATCAAATCTCAAATGTCATTGATCAAATCAAGAACAATCCGAACTCACGGCGGATGATTGTCAATGCGTGGAACGTCGGCGATGTGGAAGAAATGGCATTACCGCCGTGCCATTGCTTGTTTCAATTTTACGTAGCGGATGGCAAACTTTCGTGTCAACTTTATCAGCGCAGCGCGGACACATTTCTAGGAGTCCCTTTTAACATCGCTTCTTACGCTTTGTTGACAATGATGATGGCTCAGGTATGCGATCTTGAGCCCGGCGATTTTGTCCATACGTTTGGTGACGCTCATATTTACCTTAACCATGTCGAGCAAGTCAAATTGCAACTGAGTCGAGATCCCCGGCCTTTGCCGACCATGACTTTGAACCCGGAAATCAAGTCTATTTTTGATTTTACGAATGATGATTTTACTTTATCGAATTACGATCCGCATCCGCATATTAAAAGGAAGGTATCTGTATGATTTCTTTTCTACTGGCCATGGGGAATAATCGCGTGATCGGAAAAGATAACGGCATGCCCTGGCATTTGCCGGCTGACCTCGCATTTTTCAAGAAAAAGACGATGGGTCACACGATTGTGATGGGTCGGAAAACACATGAATCGATTGGAAAGGCTTTGCCGGGCAGAAGAAATATTGTAGTGACAAGGGACCCGAATTATGTTGCGGATGGTTGTACGGTGGTTCATTCTGTGGATGAGGCACGCAAGTTTTTCGGTGAGGACGAAGAGATTTTTGTGATCGGTGGGACTCAGCTTTTTAACGCTTTTTTTTCATACGCTGACCGACTTTACATTACTTATATTAATGAAGAGTTCGACGGGGATACCTTCTTTCCGGAAATTGACGATATGAGGTGGAAACGTACATCGGTTGAGCAAGGTGTGAAGAATGAGAAGAATCCTTATGAATATTCGTTTATTGTATACGATCGAAAATAGTCGCCTGAGAGGGCGATTTTTTCGTAAGAAGGTTTAAAATCGCTGAATAAGGTAAAATAATAGGTGGAGCCTTTTTTTACTTAATTAGGATTTTCGATGAAATAAAAAATGAGAAAGCCCAGGCTGCTTCGCTGTGCCAAGTTGAAAAGTGAAGCGGATTCATCGTTGTACATTTCAAAGGGAGGAAAAATAATGGCATTAAATGTCGCGCAAAAGCTGATTAGAGACCATCTTGTATCGGGGGAGATGAAACCCGGCGAGGAGATCGGATTGAAAATCGATCAGACCCTGATGCAAGATGCGACAGGAACAATGGTCATGCTTGAACTTGAAGCGATGGGGCTGGATCGTGTGAAAACAGAAGCTTCCGCCCAATATGTCGACCATAACCTGATCCAGGAAGACAGCAAGAATCCGGATGATCACCTGTTCTTACAAAGTGCGGCCGAGCGATTCGGCACCTACTTCAGTCGTCCCGGAAATGGTGTCAGTCACCCGGTGCATATGCAACGCATTGGAAAGCCCGGCAAAACGTTGATTGGATCTGACAGTCATACATGTGCGGCAGGCTCTCTCGGCATGCTCGCAATGGGTTCGGGAGGTATGGAAGTGGCTCTTGCGATGGCAGGTGAGCCATTTCACGTGAAAATGCCCGAGGTCTGGGGCGTGAAACTGACAGGAGAACTTCCTGATTGGGTCAGTGCCAAAGATGTTATTCTTGAAATGCTTCGCCGCCATGATGTGAAAGGTGGCGTAGGCAAGGTCATTGAATACTACGGTCCCGGTTTGAAAAATTTAAATGCAATGGACCGACATGTCATTGCCAACATGGGAGCAGAACTCGGTGCTACCGGCACGGTGTTTCCGTCCGATGACGAGGTTAAACGTTTCTTGAAATCGGAAGAAAGGGAAAATGATTGGATTGAACTTCTCGCGGATGATGGAGCTTCTTACGATCTTCATGAAGAAATCAATCTTTCCGAGCTCGAGCCGTTGATTGCCAAACCTTCAAGTCCCGGCAATGTGGTACCGGTGAAAGAATTGGCGGGCGAACCCATCTATCAAACCTACATTGGGTCATCCGCAAATCCAGGGTATCTGGACTTCGCCATTGCCTCCAAGATTGTTG
>DASTWO010000069.1:0-31136 GCA_035776675.1 Caryophanales bacterium | reverse complement strand
TTCCCCGACGTTAATGCTCATCAATACAACTTGTAAATGAGAACCCGTCCATATCGCCGTACGAAAGGTATTGTTTCGTTTGGATGCCTGATCTATGTCCACGACATAAGGTTCTTTTCCATGATCTTTAAACATGGCATTGGAGAAGTATTGTGAGGTTGGATATGGCCAAAAAGGGTTGACGTACCCCGCACTAATAGGCGTATTCCAATAGTTGGGCATTCCTCCGCAGTTACACATTGAAGTCTGATTATCATATGGAGCCGGATAACGATACACTAATTTTCATTCCTTCCAACGGTTGATCAAAGATAAAATCATCATATGTCCCATGTTTTTGAAGGGTTACGACCGGAACGATCTCTTTTCCGTATTTTTTTTATAAAAACCCTTGACTCCTGACGCAGCGTTAGGTTGTATAGTAAAGTTGCCGGCGAAAAAAATACTCGCGCGAAATGAGGGGATGATGATCACAGCTCATCAAGGTTGGAAAGTGGGAGAATTGGCAAAACAAACAGGGCTTACAGTGCGCACCCTGCATCATTATGATCGAATCCGCCTTCTTTGTCCTTCTCAGCGGACGAGTGCAGGTCACAGAATTTACAGTGAATCCGACATTGCGAAACTTCAACAAATCGTCTCGCTGAAACAGCTGGGATTTGCTTTAGAGGATATCAGAAGAATGGTGGAAAGCCCTGATTTTGAGCCGAAGAAAGTGGTTCAACTGCAATTGGAACGTTTGAATGAAAGCATTCGGATGCAGGAACGGTTGCGCGATCAATTAACCAATGTTCATGAGCTACTTGGGTCGGATCAGGTAGTCTCGGCAGAGAAGTTTATTCAATTAATCGAGGTGATTCAGATGAAGGAGAAATATTTTACACCGGAGCAACTGGACGAGATGAAGAAGCAATTCGAACAAGTCAGTCCGGAAGAAAGAAAACAGCATGAAGAGGAGTGGGCTGAATTAGTTGCGGCCTTACGTAAGGAATTTGAAAAAGGTACGCCGCCCGAAAGTCTAAACGTCACTCATTTAGCCAAGCGTTGGAACGATTTTATGGATATGGTGACGGGCGGGGATACTGAGATTGTCAAATCAGCCGAACATTACTATAAAGACAACCCTGAATTGGCGCATCAACAGGGCATTGACAAAGCGTTCTATGAATATATCAAGAAGGCTATGGCACACGTGCAGTAGGTATTGGAAGTGCCGAATGAGCTATATGTTCCTCTGGAACGTATAGCTTTTTTTTATTGTGGATGACAGCTTCAATTGGCGGCGAGTCGTTGTAACGAAACTGGCCGTTTTTTCATGATATACTAAAGTTTCTGAGTGAGACACGCGAAGGATGTGGAGAGATGGTCAGGTTTGCGCAGTGGATGTTTTATTTTACCGGATTAGCCCTATTCAGCTTTGGCATTTCTGTTGCCATTCGGGTGAAGTATTTGGGCATTCATCCATGGGATGTGCTCAGTGTCGCTTTGTATGACTTGTTCGGCTTCACGATCGGGACGTGGAATATCATTGTTGGATTCACACTTATTATCATTTCCTTCGTCATTGACCGCAGGTATATAAAAATCGGGACCTTTCTAAATGCTGTTTTGGTCGGCGCCTTTGTAGACTTATATTTATGGTCGGATCTTTTGCCGGAGGCGACCTATACTTGGACAGATTATGTCATGATTTTCTGCGGGATTCTGTTTATGGGAATCGGCGGAGGGCTCTATAATGCTGCGGATGTTGGTGCGGGACCGCGTGATGGTTTCATGTTGTCTCTTTCCGATAAAATCGGGTGGTCGATCAGCAAGGTAAGGATCATCGTCGAGAGCATGGTTCTGGTGATTGGGTTCCTTCTAGGAGGACCGGTGTTTATCGTGACCTTTGTCTTTACCTTTATTCAAAGCCCCGTTTTCCAGCGTTCGTACAAATTCTTCAGTCGGCTGTTGTCGTTCATCCGTCACAAGAAAGAGTTCGAGGGATCTCGTTCCATGCAGGGGTAATCACTTGCAATCCATCGTGGAGAACCTTTCAAGAAATAATGAGAAAAAAAGAAAACTGCCAAAACAATGCACAGTTTCCATTAGATGGACCGTCCCAAGAGTTTTCGGGATTCACTGTGAAATAGAAATAGCGAACCACCCTGTTAAAAGAACCAGGAGGTTCGCCATGGTGATTTATTGAGGCACTTTTTCTACATGAAGGGGTGGTGGGATCAACCAGCCTTTTTCTTTATTCATGCGAAGTAATTTTTCTCCCATTTGGGCCTTTTTCATGTGAAACTGGCCATACATCATTGCAATGTCTTCTCGAGTAGCCTGACCCATGACCTGGCTGTCAGCAACTAGCCCTAGAGCAATGTCTTTTGAAATCGCTGCTGCGATTTCTGGATCCATAATTCGAGCTCCGGTTGGGATTTCCTCCCTTGAGGCATCCGGACGTTCAGGAGGCGTTGGGGGTAAGCCAACCTCATTTGTTTTGAGTAAAGATGTCGTTTCGTCAATTCCCGGTTTGACCAGATTTTGAATCATGTCAGTGATGAACTTTTTTAAATCCTCATCGCCAGCATGATTTCTGTATAATTGATAAGACACCAGTTGTGCTTTCGCCACGGACAGCGAGCTCCATACGCCAAAGACTTCCCCATAGTGCATAGGTTCGTCAGTTTGATTTCCACTAAGGATACCCAAGGTTGAGTCCCCTCCTTAAATTTTGGATCAGTTCTATCTTTCCCTCGTTCAAGCATATTATGTAGTTTCTTATCCGATCTCCTGGAGGTTGGAGTGGTGAGATCGGTAAAGTTCGGATATCAATTTTTAACAATAAGAACGGGGCAATTGGCTCTTTTCGCAACCTTGTGGCTGACACTTCCGAGCACCATTTCCTGCAAGGAATTTAACCCGCGGCTTCCAATAACCAGGCAATCAAAGTCGTGGTGATTGGCGAAATCCACGAGAGCGGGCCCGGGTTCTCCATGGAGGATTCTGATTTCGTAAGAGATGCCTGCAGAAATCAAGCATTGTTCTGTTTGTTTCAGTCTTTCTCTTTGCTGCTGCTCGACGTCCAATGTATTCCAATTGTGCAAGACGTCGGTTTTTGTTGTGGATCCATTTACCACGTATACAATTTCAATGCTGGCTGCCGGGTTATTCAGAGCCAGCATTTTTGCTTTTTCGGTGGCTTTCAATGCATGCTCCGAGCCGTCTGATGCCAATAATATTTTATTGAACATGGCTTCCTCCTAGCTTGGATAACATTCCTCTTTTTATTCTTGATTATATCTATTCGGTCTCCTGGAAATAATCTTATGATTGAAAAAGCCCTTCCTGTCATTGAATACAGGAAAGGCTCATGGAATGGTTTTTTTTAATGAGTCGACAGGGCATTGAGCCCGATCCTTTTCACAAGTTTTTCGCTTTCGTCATTTAATCCAACAAGGGTAACTTGTTTGTCGTTCTGCTGGTATTTGTGCATGACTTTGGCTATAGCGGTAACAGCGGAATGATCCCATATGTGAGAGTGTGTAAAGTCGATTGTAATGTGTTCCGGATCGTCCTGAATGTCGAACAAGTCAATAAAATGAGCCATTGTGCCAAAGAACATTTGACCGGAAATTGTATAAGTCTTGCTGTCCAATCCTTCGTTCATATTCGTCGTTGTTTTAATGGATGACATTTTCCATCCGAAAACGAGAGCACTGATGATCACTCCGACCAATACACCAAGCGCCAGGTTATCTGTTCCTACGACAATAGCAACTGTTACTATCATTGTGATGGCCTCAGCTCTGGGCATCTTCCAAATGCCTTTCAAGGATTGCCAGTCAAAGGTATTGACCGATACCATGAACATGACACCAACCAATGCAGCCATCGGAACTTGTTTGACGACCGGACTCAGCGCGATCACCAAAATGAGTAGAAAAACGCCAGCTACAAAGGTAGAAAGCCTCTTACGCCCTCCGGATTGTGCGTTTACGACAGATTGTCCGATCATCGCACAACCAGCCATCGCGCCAAAGAAGCCGGTGACGAAATTAGCAATACCCAGCCCTCTCATTTCTTTATTCTTGTTGCTTTTCGTTTCGGTCATTTCATCAATGATCGTCGCGGTCATTAAGGACTCGAGCGAACCGACAATGGCAACCGATAAAGAATAAGGGAAAATGATCATCAAGGTTTCAAAGGACAGGTCGACCATTGGGAAATGGAATATGGGCAGTTGTTGCGAAAGCTCTCCCAGATCTCCGACTGTCTTTAGGTCCAGACCCGTCATAAATGTGATGATGGTCATCACGATTATGGCGACAAGTGGCGCAGGTAACGCTTTGGTAAACCGAGGGAAGATATAAATGATCAAAAGGGTTCCCGCGACCATCGCATACATCGGCCAAGAAGCTCCCTCGAAGTGAACAAGCTGAGCCATAAAGATCAGAATGGCCAACGCATTAACGAAACCGAGAATAACAGCTTGCGGGACAAACGTGATGAATCTGCCGAATTTGAGAGCTCCGAGAATAAACTGTATGATTCCGGCTAGAACTGTTGCGGCAAATAAATATTCAACACCGTGTTGGCTGACCAAAGTAACCATGACTAGAGCTGTTGAACCGGTCGCGGCGGAAATCATACCGGGACGCCCGCCGAAAAATGAAATGAGCACTGCGATACAAAAGGACGCATATAACCCCACCATTGGATCGACCCCAACGATAATGGAGAATGCGATGGCCTCGGGTATTAACGCAAATGCTACTGTCATACCAGCCAGGGTGTCGTTCTTGATGTTGGAAAACCAATCTTGTTTAATTGTCTGGATGTTCAAATCTGTACCTCTCTTTCTATAATTGTGACCTTCAACTCCCATGAAGGCCAGACCGTTGTTAACTTTTTGGATTATACAGACCAGAAGCCGGTATGTCGAATGAATAAGGTCTTGATGAAAACGGGTACATCGCTGTTTTACTCGAGTATGCTCCTATTTACGTTGACTATTGGAAACTTATGAAGCGAAGATGGAAGGTAACTAAATAAACGTTTGTTTAAAAATTTTGATGGGATTGATGTGAACATTGACGGGTGTTAAGGGATATTTTAAAATAACAATCAAATGGTTGTTTGAGTATTAGTATAAAATCTGGAGGTGTCGAATAATGGCCCGAGATCATTGTGATGTGTACTGCTATGATGAGCCGAAAGTCAATAGATTGAAATCCGCATTGGCGAACGCCGATAGTGCGACTATTGTGAAAGTATTTAAGGCTTTGGCGGATGAAACACGGATTCAAATTGCTTTAGCTTTATGTACGGAAGAGGAGATTTGCGTGTGCGATGTTGCAAATACTATTGGATGTACGCTGGCTTCCGCCTCGCATCATCTCAGGTTACTGCGGAATATGGGGTTGGCCGTAACTCGTAAAGAAGGAAAACGTGTTTTCTACTCACTTAGCGATCCACATGTTAAGCAATTGATTTTGCAGGCTTTCTCTCATCAAAATGAGGTGACATCTGTTGGAGCAAACTCTTGAGCAAAAGCAAATTTATCGAATTGAAGGGTTAACCTGAGCGCATTGTTCTGCTCGGTTCGAGCAGAATGTGAGAAAGATCGCAACCGTGAAAGACGCTTCTGTAAACTTCGGAGCGTCGAAATTGACCGTTTATGGTGAAGCTGAAGTCAAACAGTTGGAAAAAGCAGGTGCTTTTGAAAACTTGAAGGTTCATTCTGGAAATGAACCGGCACAGAGTGGTAATAAAGTGCCTTTGTGGAAAAACCGCGAGCTCCAACAAATCGTGATTTCTTTTATATTGTTAATCGCAGGCTGGATGCTCGACTTTCGTTTCGAGGGTTTGAGTTGGTTAGCAGTCACAGCCTACGCGGCCGCAATTCTAACCGGTGGCCATAGGTTGATTCGTACTGGTTTGCAGAGTCTTGTCAGGCTCCAGTTTGAGATGAAAGCGTTAATGACCATTGCAGTTCTTGGTGCCGCTGCTCTCGGAGCTTGGGGAGAAGGGGCAGTTGTTGTTATCCTTTTCGCGATTAGTGAGGTGCTGGAAAGTTACTCTATGGATAAGGCGCGCCACTCCATTCGTTCCTTAATGGAAATAGCGCCAAAGGAAGCTGTTATCCGTCGCGGCAATCAAGAAAAGGCCGTTCCAATAGATGATATTCAAATCGGGGACATCATGATCGTCAAGCCAGGTGAGAAATTGGCGATGGATGGCATTGTAATGAAAGGAACCACGACAATCAATCAAGCGGCGATTACCGGTGAATCCATTCCCGCAAGGAAATCTGAGGAGGATGAAGTCTTTGCCGGAACGCTAAATGAGGAAGGCTTGCTTGAGGTTAAGGTGACAAAGCTTGCAAAAGATACGACGCTTGCGAAGATTATTCATCTTGTCGAAGAAGCCCAGTCTGAACGCGCACCATCCCAGGCTTTTGTTGATCGGTTTGCAAAGTATTATACGCCGGCGATCCTTGCAGCAGCTCTCCTCTTGGCCATAACCCCGCCGTTGCTTTTGGGGTTGAACTGGGGCGCCTGGGTCTATCGCGGCCTGGCTTTACTAATCGTCGGTTGTCCCTGCGCTTTAATCATTTCCACACCGGTTTCAATTGTAACGGCTATCGGTAATGCTGCCAGGAATGGTGTGTTGATCAAAGGCGGCATTTATCTGGAAGAAACAGGTGCTTTAAATGTTGTGGCATTCGATAAAACCGGTACTTTGACGAAAGGGACACCTGAAGTGACAGATCTCGTTGCGTATGGGGATGTTCACGAAAGGGAGCTTCTCATGATTGCGGCAACACTTGAAAAAGGGTCCGGGCATCCACTGGCATCGGCCATTCTGCGAAAGGCCGGGGAGCACCAAATCAGCCTGCCCAATACGGGTCTCGATGATTTCTCCGCCTTGACCGGAAAAGGGGTAAAGGCATCAATTGAAGGCACAGTGTATTACATTGGAAATCCCGGTCTGTTCAGAGAGCTCGGAACCGACTTGACAGCGGCTAACAGCACCATTCAAGCCTTACAATCTGAAGGAAAAACCGTAATGATCCTGGGAACAGAAAAGGCGCTACAGGGATTGATTGCTGTTGC
This sequence comes from Caryophanales bacterium, assembly GCA_035776675.1. Lineage (GTDB taxonomy): Bacteria > Bacillota > Bacilli > Bacillales > DASSOY01 > DASSOY01. The sequence goes on along the minus strand of DASTWO010000069.1, from coordinate 24,036 downwards.
GGATGAAATTAGAGAACACGGGAAAGAAGTCGTTGAACAACTCCATGAATTAGGTGTTGGAAGAACGGTAATGTTGACTGGGGATAATGAGGCAACCGCGCAAGCAATCGGAAAGAGCCTTGGAATCACCGATGTGAAGGCAGAATTGATGCCAGAGGACAAGTTGGCGGCCATTCAACAGATTCGGGTCAATCATTCCCGGGTTGTGATGGTGGGAGATGGCGTGAATGACGCGCCGGCACTGGCGGCATCCAATGTCGGAATAGCAATGGGAGGAGCGGGCACCGACACAGCTCTTGAGACAGCGGACATTGCCTTGATGGCGGATGATTTGGATAAACTGCCGTTCACAGTGAAGCTGAGCCGGCGTACGCTTTCGATTATCAAGCAAAATATGACTTTCGCTTTTGCGATTAAGGCAGCGGCTATTTTATTAATATTCCCCGGTTGGTTGACGTTATGGATGGCGGTCATTGCAGATATGGGCGCAACCGTGATCGTTACATTAAATGCGTTGAGATTATTGAGAGTCAGGGATTGATCCCTGGCTTTATTTTTTGTATCTGTGTTTTGTTACATAAATGTAACAATGTAATGAAAATGTAAATTAACATCGCCCTAAAAAATTCTAAACATTGTTATAATGAGGTTGATTGTTGAAAAATGTCGTCTTATGATACTTGCCATTCAAATGCTTACATACATATGTTGGCTCTCGGGGGAGGAAAAAGGTATGAAGCGAAAGTTGGTTGCTGCGACACTTGCCGTTTCGATGGTTGTGTCGGTTGCCGGATCTTGGTCTGCGCAAGCTGATTCCAAAGGGGATGAGCTTGAGGGGAAAATCGAAGATGTTCAAAACCAACAGATGGAAAAGCAGAATAAATTGCAAGAAGAACAGGAAAATCTTGAAAAAGTTCAGGACAAGCAACAGCAAACGATCCGGAAAATCGAGCAAATCGATTCTGACATCGATAAAGTGAAGGGTCAGATGGATACCAAGCAGTCTGAGATTTCAAAGACGAAGACAGAGATTGACAAACTGGAAGAAAGAATAAGTGAAACCCAAAAGCGAATTGAACGCCGGAACGAATTATTGAAAGAACGAGTGCGGGTAATGTATCAAAACGGAGGCGCCATCAATTATCTTCAAGTGTTGCTTGGCGCTCAGAGTTTCAGTGATTTTCTTGACCGGGTATTCGCTTTAAAGTTAATAGCCCAACAGGACCAAGCTCTTCTGAAACAACAAAGAGTGGATAAGAAAGCGTTGGAGTCTGACAAAGCGGAAGTCCAACTACAACTTGCAAAACTGGAAGATCAGCTTGAAGGATTGCAGACGTTAAAAACCCAATTTCAAGAAAGAAAAGAAGAGAAAAAAGCGTTGGTTGAAAAGTTGAATATTAAAGAAGGAAACATTAAACAAGAATTCATGGAGACGAAGGAAGCCAAGGAGCTTCTTGAGGCACAGGAAGCAACATATAAGAAGTTATTGGCTGAATGGAAGGAGAAACAGAGAAGGATCCGCGAACGGAAAGAAAAGGAAGCGGCCGAACGAAGAAAACAGGAGCAAAAGCAAAACGACTCAAATAATGACAATGTTAACCAAAACCATGATGTCAGCCATTCAAGCGGAGCGTTCGCTTGGCCGGCCAACGGCGTCATTACTTCCAATTTTGGCTACCGCAGTTTCGACCATGAGGTTCACAGGGGTCTCGATATTGCCGCAAACGGCCTGGTTCCGATCAGAGCCTCTGCCCCGGGAATTGTGATTCGTTCGGCTCATTGGCCGAGTTTCGGAAATGTTGTGTATATCGCTCATCTGATCGATGGTAAATTGTATACAACAGTTTATGCTCATATGAGAAGACGGTTGGTATCCTCAGGACAGAGGGTGGAGCAAAGGCAAAAAATCGGTTATATGGGCAGTACAGGAGACTCAACCGGCCAACATTTGCATTTTGAGATTCATATAGGCAAATACAGCCATGCGAGTGCCGTTCCGCCGCTGAATTATTTACCTTGACTTTAACAGGATAGAACGAGATACCCTTGGACCGTTGGTGCTGCCGGCGGTCCATCATTTTTGAGGCGTATAGCTCACTGACATCAAGGGAAACTAACGGTGGAGGTGAGTTTATGACAAATCAAGAGGAACGAAACCACGAACAAGAAATGAAAGTGACGAATCACAAAGAGACGGAGCCACCTGATGTCGCGGAAAGCAAAAGGCGAAAGTGGGAACAAGAACAGAAGGAGAAAAGAGAACATCAATCGTGAAAATAGCCGCTCTTGGAGTGGTTATTTTTTTTGCATGGAATCAAAATAAAAAGTAAACAATTTGTTTGACAATAATACGGTAGGGGGGTATAGTGTAAACTAAGATGAAACGAGGTGATGAGAATGGCGGATGAGAATTTGGAAATAGAGATGCAGCCGGAGAAACATCCGGTGGTACCGCGTACCGATACAGAGAAACAGAAACTGACCAACCGTTTGAAGCGAATTGAAGGGCAAGTGCGTGGTTTGCAAAAAATGATCGAGGAAGATCGTTACTGTGTCGACGTACTTGTACAAATGTCCGCGATCAACGCCGCTCTGAAGAAGGTCGGATTCTCGTTAATGGAACGCCACACGAAAACGTGTGTGTCGGATGCGATCCGTTCAGGCGAAGGCGAAGAACAAATTCAGGAATTGATGAAAGTGGTGCAACAGTTTTCCAAATAGATTGGGGGTGTCAGGGGAATGGCACAGAAAGAACTGTCTCTTGATATTACGGGTATGACGTGTGCATCGTGTTCGGCTCGTATTGAAAAGGTCCTTAATAAAATGGACGGCGTCGAGGCGAACGTCAATCTGGCGATGGAGAATGCGAGAATTCAATATAATGAAGGGTCCGCTCAACCGGGTGATTTCGTGCAAAAGATCCAAAAGCTCGGTTATGACGTTCCGGATGAGAAAGTTGAACTTGAGATTCACGGAATGACCTGCGCCTCCTGCTCGACTCGAATTGAGAAGGGCCTTGGCCGAATGCAAGGCATCGATAGGGCTAACATTAATCTTGCCACAGAATCCGGTGTTGTAGCATACTCCCCCGGGGTTGTTTCATTAGATGAAATTCTTGCAAAGGTAAAGAAACTCGGTTACGAGGCCGTTGTTAAACAAGATCGTGAGGACACGAAAGACCATAAAGAAGCCGAAATTCGCAGGAAAAAAATCCACCTGGCGATTTCAGTGATTTTATCACTGCCGTTAGCTTATACAATGCTCGGCCATATTGGTTTGCCCGTTCCGGATCTTTTCATGAATATGTGGTTCCAGTTTGCGCTTGCCACCATCGTACAATTTTATATCGGAGCCCCGTTTTACAATGGAGCCTTTCGGGCACTGAGTCATAAAAGTGCGAATATGGATGTTTTGGTGGCGCTCGGCACGTCGGCAGCTTATTTTTACAGTATTGCGGGCATGATTGCGGCGCTCACTACCGGCGGAAAGCCCGAATTATATTTCGAAACCAGCGCGATTTTGATCACTTTGATTCTAGTAGGGAAACTATTTGAAACGCTGGCGAAAGGTCGAACCACTGAAGCCATCAAGAAATTGTTAAGCCTGCAGGCGAAGGAAGCGACCGTCCTGCGTGATGGGAAAGAAGAGAAAGTTCCTGTTGATCAGGTGCAAGTCGGCGAGGTCTTGCTCGTTAAGCCCGGTGAGAAAATACCGGTTGACGGCAGTGTGATAAAAGGAAAATCCTCGATTGATGAGTCGATGATCACTGGTGAATCCATTCCGGTTGAAAAGAATGAGGGAGACGCCGTTATCGGATCGACAATTAATAAAAACGGCACTTTACAAATGAGAGCCGAAAAAGTCGGAAAAGATACGGCTTTGGCGGGAATCGTCAAGATCGTTGAGGAAGCTCAGGGGTCGAAAGCGCCGATTCAGCGTACAGCCGACAGGATTTCAGGGATTTTCGTGCCGATTATCGTTGGAATTGCGGTTTTAACATTTTTGGTGTGGTTCTTGCTGGTCAATCCATTTGAAGTGACTCCGGCACTCGTGGCCTCCATTTCCGTGCTTGTGATCGCCTGCCCATGTGCGCTCGGGCTTGCGACGCCGACTTCCATCATGGTTGGAACCGGGAAAGGGGCTGAGCATGGAATCCTTTTTAAAGGGGGTGAATATCTGGAAGGCACACATCAATTGGATGCTATTCTATTGGATAAGACCGGGACAGTGACGAAAGGAAAACCTGAGGTCACCGATTTTGTTGCTTTTGAAGGAAGCGAAGACGACTTGTTGGAGAACCTGATCGCGGCGGAAAAAGCGTCGGAGCATCCATTGGCAGAGGCGATTGTTGCCTATGGTGAAGAAAACGGTGTCGATGTGAAGGAAGCTGACGATTTTGAAGCGATTCCCGGTCATGGAATTGAAGCGAAAATCAATGGGAAGAAGGTATTCGTAGGGACACGGAAATTGATGAAGCGCGAAAATATCAGCTTTGAAGAGCACGAAGAAAAGCTGTCGCAACTAGAACGAGAAGGCAAGACAGCGATGTTGATCGCTTCGGATGGTGTTCTGAAGGGCATTGTGGCTGTTGCCGATACCGTGAAGGAAACATCGAAACAAGCAATCAGTGATCTGAAGACACTTGGCATCGATGTGTATATGATAACCGGTGATAATGAGCGAACCGCCCGCGCCATAGCAGAGCAAGTTGGCATCGACGGTGTATTCGCAGAAGTGTTGCCGGAAGATAAAGCGAAGAAGGTTAACGAACTTCAGCAACAAGGAAAGAAAGTGGCCATGGTCGGTGACGGAATTAACGATGCGCCGGCGCTTGCGACAGCGGATATCGGTATAGCGATTGGAACTGGAACCGATGTTGCGATTGAAACTGCGGATATTACATTAATTGGCGGAGACCTTGAGCATCTGAGCAAGGCGATCAAGCTTAGCCGAAAAACCATGAAGAACATTCGCCAGAACCTGTTCTGGGCGCTCGCTTACAATTCTGCAGGGGTTCCGATTGCAGCAATTGGATTGCTGGCCCCCTGGGTAGCCGGAGCCGCAATGGCGTTTAGTTCGGTATCAGTCGTTTCCAACGCGTTAAGGTTAAAACGTGTTCAACTATAACCTATATATAGGGGAGTGTTTGTAATGACACAAATTCAACTTGATGTAAAAGGCATGACATGCGGTCACTGCAAAATAGCTGTGACGAACGCTTTGGAAGAGTTGGACGGTGTGAAATCCGTGGAAGTTTCCGTTGAAAACGGAAAAGCGAATGTTGAGTACGATGATGCCAAAGTTGGCACTGATGAAATGAAGGAAGCTATTGAAGAACAGGGTTACGATGTGGTGGCCTAAATATATAAGTAAGGGGCATCTGATTTATTACAGATCAGGTGTCCTTTTTTATTTTATAGAAAAATTTCAATTGAAAGTGATCCAAATGAGATCTTGGGCCGTTATCCCTAATGAAGAACACAGGCAAGGAACGATGACGCAGGAGGATCACAGGTATTTTCATATTTGTTTTCAAAGGGCAAATAAAAAAAATCTCAAAAAAATTTAAGAAAAAGTGATCCAAATGAATTGTTGTTCCGTTAGCCTAGTGAAATCAAAATTAAAAGGGAGAGTGGCATTGAAAATGAATTGGAAAAAAGCATTGATTGTCGCCCCGTTGAGTCTATCAATCTTGGTACCGACGGTAGCAGCTGGATCAGGAGTCGCTAACGCGGCAGAGAAATCAGAACAACCGGATGCAACGACACCGGCAACAAATTTAAGAGCTACATTAGGTCGTTTGTTGTCCGAACACGGAACTTTAGCTATCCTGGCTATGCGTAAAGGCTATGAAGATCCTGGTTCGAAAGATTTCCAGGCAGCGGCAGCAGAATTGGCGGATAACACAGATGCCCTGGCGGCTGCAATCGGATCCGTTTACGGTGATGAAGCAGCAGCAGCATTTAAAGACATGTGGAGTTCACATATCGGTTATTTCGTACAGTATGTCAAAGGCACAGTTAAAGAAGACAAACAAATGAAGCAAGAAGCTTTGGATGAACTGTCCAAGTATCGTGAGAAGTTCTCTGAGTTCATTTCGAAAGCGACCGGCGGACGTATCGCAGCTGATGCCCTTGCTAAAGGACTTCAAGAGCACGTATGGCAGCTAATCGACGCCTTTAATGCTTATGTTGACGGCAACTATGAGAAAGCTTTCAACCTACAATATCAAGCAAGACAGCACCTTTATATGACGGCGAAAGGCTTGTCAAGTGCTATCGTGCAACAGTTCCCGGACAAATTCAACGGAACAGCCGCCGTTACACCGGCAGCCAACCTTCGTGAGAAGCTTGCTCTGGATTTAGGCGGACACGTAGCACTCGCTATCGAAGCAATGCAGAACGGCATTGAAGGTGAAGACTCGGCAGAGATCTTTAAGGCAAATGCCGCAGCATTGGCTGAGGATACGGACAAATTGGCTGCTGACATAGCTTCTGTTTATGGTGAAGAAGCAGCAGCGAAGTTTAAAGAAATGTGGAGCAACCACATCGGTTACTTTGTTCAATATGTTCAAGGAACTGCGAAGAATGATGAGCAAATGAAACAAGAAGCGCTTAAGGAACTGGATCAATATCGCGAAGACTTCTCGAAGTTCATTGAGACAGCTACACAAGGTAAGATTCCTGCCGACGCTCTTGCCGCATCATTGGCAGAACACGTAGATCAGTTGATCACCGCGTTCAACGCATATGTTGATAAGGACTATGAAACGGCTTACGATACCTTCGATAAGGCTTATGTCCATATCCAGAAGGGTTCGGCTAAAGGTCTTTCCGACGCGATCGTTCAACTTTTCCCGGACAAATTCGCAACGGATATGGCCGGTATGCCTAAGACTGACATGGGTGGAACGGCTGGCGACGAAGGTGAAACGCTCGCACTCATCCTCGCCGCTATGGCAGCTCTGACCGCCGCAGGCGTTGTCGTTTATCGCAAGAAAACAGTTGGCAACGAACAGTAGAGAAATAGGTAAGGAATGAAGAGAGAGGGGATTCTTCCCTCTCTTTTTTATTTTGATGAAGACAAACAAAGATTTTCGGGGAAATCACAAAATAGTGATCCAAACCCTGCTTTTTCACGTAAGCTTGGTGAGAATACAAAAAACAAACGAGGTGTAACCGACATGAGAAAGTGGATCTTGCCGTTCGTTGGGGCATGTTTGTTAGTGCTGGCAACCGGATGCGGCGAAACTTCACAGGCTTCTGACGCACCAAAAACGATACAGAAGGAACAACAGCAAGACGAACAGCCCGATAACCAGCAAGGTAAAATGAATAAACAGGAAAAGAAAGATGATATAGCCAGTCCTATTGAGGGTTTTGATTGGAAAGTCTTTTCTAAAGAGAAAGAAGAGAAAGCTCAACAAAGCACGCAAACCGCCAAGAAAGAGACGGAAGGAATTATTCCCGTTAAGATCAGGATTCCGGCGATCAACGTGAAGACGGAAGTGATCAAAAAGGGACTTGTAAAGGAAGGAAAGTATAAAGGCCATATGGCAACACCGGATAATGCCGTACAAACCGCTTGGTTTAAGCTTGGCCCGAAACCAGGGGAAAAAGGTGCAGCGATTATTGCAGGGCACGTAGATACCTACAAAGGACCGGGAGTCTTCTTCAACCTTGAGGATATGGAAAGTGGCGATCTTGTTTATATTACAGGTGAAGACGGAAAGACGCTGACCTTTAAAGTGTTTAAGAAGAAAGCTTATCCGAAGGATGATGTGCCGCTCAGGAAAGTATTTGGTTATACACCGGCCAAAGTGGTTGAATTAATCACTTGTACGGGTGATTTCATCGAGTCGGAAGGGACGCACAACAAACGGTTGGTTGTAAGTGCCGTATTAATGGAGAAAGACAATAGTGAAAAAGGAAAGTCTTAATAAGGCCATTGAAAACAAAAGGGCGAAACCTTTTTCAATAAATCATCTTTATTGAACTGGAGGGATTGGAGATGCGATGGAACAATAAGAGCTTCTCACTTACATTATTGTTTTCCGCCATGATCCTTGTGTTGGCCGCATGCGGGTCAGGAGACGGAAACGCGATGACGAATAACAGCGAGATCAGCGTTGAGAAGACTGGTCAGGAAAGCGGCCAGGGTATGGATGAGAACATGGATATGGATATGGGGGATGAAAATAAGAAGCAGGACGGCATGGATGACAAAAGCAAAACTGATAGCACAGGGAACAAGAAAAATGACAGCCAGGATCCGTCAGGCGACAGTGGCGATTCCTCGAAAAAGGAACAAGAGAATGCAGTGGACAACGTGTTAAATGTTACGGCGCATGATTTTGCCTTCAATAAGGAAAAGTTTGTTGCGACAAGCGGGGAAATCACGGTTCACTTTAAAAGCGTGGAAGGTACCCATGGCTTTGCCATCTATAAAAGTGAGGGTTCCACTGAAAAGCTTTTGAATATCGTCGGAAAGGGAACCAAAACAGTGAATCTAAAGCCTGGTAAATACTACATTCATTGTAGTGTTGTCTGTGGCGGTGGCCATGGCCAGATGGATGCCGTTTTGGTTGTAAAAGGGTGAGAGGCACAATCCGAAAGGACTGTGCGCTTTCACTCTTTTTTTTTACATGGCATGCTTGACCCCTTTTTTCACCAAAATCCAGTTGGCTGGGTAGCTCGTGCAGAATCCAAGCATCATCGCTAATTGCATCATGAACCAGAAGACTGCGGTATCGGGTGTGGGCATATCAACAAAAAATACAAAATGAGTGAGGGCCATCCATCCGAACATCCCGATTTCAAAAGCAACAAGCGACCACGTATCCGCTTTAATCGCATCTTTGAGAGCTTGGCCGGGTTTATCATGTTTCCTGAAGCCCATTCCGTAGTATTGAAAGGCGATACCGAACAGATAAGCCAGAATAAATTCCACCGCATAATCGGCGAACAGAGCTGATCCCGCAATTGTAAGCCCAGTAATGAATACAAGGGGAGCGCCGATCATGTCACCTAGAGAACAGCCACTGCTACAGTGGGTAGTAGAGACAAAAACGCTTTGCCAGAAAGGTTTATCACCATGGTTGTGATGTTCCATATGGTCATGATCTGTATGGTCATGAGCTTTGGTGTTTCGTCCCAATTTGTAATAAGCCCACATTCCAGCAACGGGGAAGTATAGCCCCGTAAGCGGCCAAACAATGTTCATGATAGGCATCATTTGTTGCGGGTGACGGCTCACATCCACTGTGACGACAATAGCTTGAAGAATGCCGATAACAATAGCCACCCAGGACAGTACCTCTAACCAGGACATGAAATCATCCTTTCTATTCACTTTATCTTCACATGCGGTCAATACCCCTATGGGGTAAAAAATAAACGCCCGAATGCGGGCGCTTGGATATATGGGAAAGTGAATTTTAATGATTCTGGTGTGATTCAGGATTAGGGTTTTCTGCGGAGGAGATGCTGCCTGGCACATCTCGAGTCATATCCGGCTTAGGATGAATGGTTTTGTGCTCGACCTCCTGAATTTCAGGGTACTCAGTTTCAGCTTCTCTTTTTTCTTCTTTTTTTGAAGACATCGTTTCAGCCCTCCTTTATGTTTTGGTTTTGGTTAGTTTCTCACGGAGGCCAGGTATTTATCCTGCCGGAGATCAAGCAAAATAAAACATTTTGTTTTGTCGCATCCTAAAGAGCAGGGTTCAAGCAATATTTTTGAAAAGGGCCTGATTTTTATTTTACGCTTGGAACAGTGGTTAAAATAGAAAGGGGACTTTCAAGTGGCTTACAACAAATACCCATCGCTCTTTGAGGATTTCACCTTAAATGATTTGAGACTAAAAAACCGGGTCGCGGTTTCTCCGATGACTCGAACAAGCGGGACGGAAGATGGGCAAGTGACCGACAAGATGGTTCAATATTACGAGAGGTATGCGGCTGGCGGATTCTCTCTTCTTTTCACCGAAGGATTATATTTAGATGAGTCGTATAGTCAGGGGTATGCTTATCAACCGGGTATCGCCAATGCGTCTCACATTGAGGGGTGGAAAGAGGTTACAGGGAAAGTCCATGAACACGGGGCTTCTATTTTCGCTCAGTTGATGCATGCGGGCGCTCTTTCCCAAGGCAATTATTATGCAGATACAACGGTTGGACCTTCTGCCATTCAGCCTAAGGGAGAGCAGCTTGCTTTTTACGGAGGGAGTGGAAAGTTCGCGGTTCCGCAGGAAATGACCGTGCAACAAATCAGGGATGCCATCGAAGCCTTCGCGGATTCAGCGCTTCGTGCGAAAAGGGCGGGTTTCGACGGTGTTGAAATTCATGGAGCCAATGGCTATGTGATCGATCAATTCTTGACGGATTATACAAATCAACGAACAGATGAGTACGGCGGAACATTGACAAATCGTCTTCGATTTGCACGGGAGGTCATTCACGCAGTGAGAGATGCTGTTGGTAAAGACTTCCCGGTAGGAATTCGGATTTCTCAGGGAAAAGTCAACGATGCTTCACACAAGTGGGAGAGCGGTGAAGCTGATGCAGCTGTGATCTTTGAGAAAATAGCGGATGCCGGAGTTGATTTCATTCATGTGACAGATGCCGATGCTACCGTGTCGGCATTCAACGAAGGTCCGTCATTAGCAGGATTAGCGAAAAAATATGGGCGTCTTCCAGTCATCGCAAACGGAAATTTGGAAGACCCGAGAAAAGCAGAGCAAGTGTTGGGGTCAGAAGATGCGGATCTCATCACGCTTGGAAAAGGAGCGCTGGCCAATCCCGATTGGCCGAATCGGATTCGGGAAGGGCTGCCTTTGAAAGAATTCGATTTTGAAATTCTCCAACCGCAGGCGAATATTAAGGAACAGGAATTAGAACAATTTATTGCCCTCCGATAAAAATAAATGTGTGGATAGGAGGAAAATAGGCCCAACGGAGCAGTATTTCAATTGTTGGTTTGGCAACACTGGTACTACAGCTTGAAAGAGCTTCTCCTCCATACCCCATGACCCCTGTCGTTGATCGGCAGGGGATTTTTTTCCTTGTGACACGATTCATCTGAAGGTTGTATCAGTTCATTGCGCCGATATGAAAATAAATGCACGACATTCAAAATGGATCGGTTATAAGAAAGAGGTCATTTGATAGAGGGTAAACATTCATTTTCATAGATTTTCTCACAAAAAGGCTGCCTTTTTTATCAAAATCATGTAATGCGTGTAAACAAACTCTCCTTCTCTTTCATTTAATATCGTAATCCGATAACAAATGAGGTGATTTGATGAGTGAAGTTTCCATTCCAAGACCGCCTGATGTCGTGACTATTCTTTGGGAAAGGAACCCGCTGCGTGAAAGAGCTCCGCGTACCATTGTGGAAGCTACAGTGATAGGAAGCGCCGACCCTTGTCAACGCTTTTTAAGAGCAAATGAAAGATTTGTATGTGCTGAAGATTGTCTATTGGACAACGGATTCAGAAAGGTCTGTGAACAAAGGTTGGGCGTTTTCGGCGTTGCTTTATTTGTTCGAAACTGTTAGTTATAGCTAAATTCCACTAGGATTTCGTGCTGAGTGAAGCCCTATCCGGCCTTGGGTAAAACCAAGGTTGGAAGGGCTGTTTCTATTCAGGTGGAAACAGTACACAAACATGTTTGCTTATAAGTGGGGGATCGGGATCAGTTGGTGATGACATTCCGGCATCAATTGCATACATCTAATAAAAAAGAGGGGATGGGATGCAATGCATAATGGTCAACGAATTCCTGTTTACTTTATGACTGCGCGCAAAAAAGATCTGGAAGCTTTACGTAAGGATATTTGGCGAACTGATTCGGTTCCCGCCAAAATAAAGACAAGAAAAGGGCACACCGATATTGGAATTGTTTATAGGGGCGCGCATATTCGGAAATTCCCGAAGAAATCCTTTCATTGCCGCTTTAAACAGCCGAACCTTCTCCTTGGCGAGGAAGTGCACCTGAATGCCGAATATATGGATCCATCCTTGATGAGGAACAAGCTTTCATTGGATTTTTTCTCAGATATCGGGACGTTATCTCCCAAATCCCATCATGTTCTTTTATATATGAATGGCGCTTTTCAAGGTGTTTATCTGCAGTTGGAATCAGTCGATGAACATTTCTTGAAGAGACGGGGGTTACCCGAAGGGGCTATTTATTATGCTGAAGATGATGATGCCAACTTTTCACTTATCAGCCCGTTCAATCATGATATCAAATCCGCTTTTGAGTCAGGTTATGCCCGTAAATGTGGTGAAAACCATCATGACAAAAGCCTTCAAGCGTTTATTTATCAAATTAATACAATCCCACGTGCTGACTTTGAATCTGAGATCAGCAAATATGTAAACATGGAGAGGTATCTTCGTTGGTTGGCCGGTGTTGTTTGTACCCAGAATTTTGATGGATTTATTCATAATTATGCTTTATATTTGGATCCCGACACAGGCTTGTTTGAACCTATTCCCTGGGATTATGACGCGACCTGGGGACGGGACATTCATGGACGTGAACTGGAATATGATTATATTCCGATTGAAGGATACAACACATTGACGGCTCGAATATTGGATGTTCAGTCGTTCCGCCATCGATATCAGCAAATCATGGAAGAGATTCTGGAAGATCACTTTACCGTCTTGGCCCTTCAGCCGAAAATAGAAGCCATGTATCGATTGATCCGGCCGTACGTAATGAAAGATCCACATAAAATGGATGATGTCGAACAGTTTGAACAAGAGCCGAATATCATTGTACAGTATATCCGGGATCGCGGTCGTTTTTTACAAAACCATTTATCCGACTTGGAATAGCCGGCTTATGATTCGCATGACAAAAGGGATATAAGAAAGTGTTGGAGCATGGCTTTCCGAAGCCTTGACACCCATCTTAAACCCTTAATCAGCATTATTGAAGGTTAGGAAAGTGAACCGTTTTGACATGATGAAGGTTTAAACAAATCGTTTCGTTGTTGGCCAGAACCAATTCCACTAAATTGTGATCAATTGTTTGAAGCTTGCCGATTTTATTCCGGCTTTTCCCTGTATCGAAGACAACCATTTTCCCTGTAAATTTCTTTAATTGTTCTTCAAATGTTCGGGCTACTGTTAAGTTAGTAGGCCGTAATGGGAGATCCTGTTGACTTAGGCCATATGGATTTTGCCCTTCATTGTAAGGGGTCAGCCACTTCAAATGTTGTAAAGGAATGCACATGGTCTTATAAACCGGAGAGTAAAAGACAAAATAGTTATTCATAATGCTTGTGATATAGCCGTGAAGGGATTGGCCAGTTACGAAAATCTCAGTAAACATGCCTTTGGCATTATATAGTACTTTTCTAAGCGAAATTGCCTCAGATTGTTCAAGAATCGGTGACTCGTTCGGCCTGTCTATCTCCACTTCTTCAATTTGATGAAAAGACAAGGACTGGACATGAAAGTCCGGGATATAAAGATACTGTTTCCCGTCATAAACGACCAGAATATCGGATCCCTTATCGATCAAGATGCCATGCAAGAAATGGCCACCGGATAATTCCAGCCGGATTTTTTCACTTATAAATGAAGGAAAATCAATGCTCATGATGAACTCTCCTTTAAAAAATAATGGATTCTCTATAATGGGAGCCTCCCCACCCATTGCTAGATGGAGAAGGCATAATAATCGGTATTATGGTTGAAAGACTATGAGAGAGGTCCAAAGATATAAACAGATCAGGCTGACTATCAGTCCGATCGGTATGACAACAAAAGAAGCTTTCATATAACCTCTCCATGTAACTGGAATGCTGTTTTCTTTGAGAATATGCATCCAAAGCATAGTTGCAAGAGTTCCGATAGGTGTTAGAAGTGAACCAATGTCGCTTCCAAGGATGCCGGCCAGGTAAGCAACTTGCAGCGTGTCCGGATGCAACCCCATTTCGGTTAATGCCAGAGTACCTATCATGATGGATGGCAAATTGTTGCAAAGATTAGATAAGACTGTAAGAAGCCCGCCTGTAGCAAATATCGAGTAAAAAGGGTCAGCCGTAATAACAGGTTCCAGGTTTTCAACCAGAAACGCCGTGAACCCAATATTCTTCAGTCCATAGACAAGGATGTACATGCCAAAGGCAAAGAGAAAGATGTGCCAAGGTGTTTTGAAGAAGATATCTGTCATGCCTATTCCTTTTCGATACCAACTAATGAAAATAAGAAGAAGCGCTCCGACAATAGCGATCCATTCCATGTTGATGCCGATGGTTGGCAAGATAAAGTAGCTGGCCCGTGTAAAAACGATAACAAGTAAACAGGTCCTGAACATCCCCCAATCCACTTTTGCCAAGTCAAAGGAATCATCAGATAATGGGTGGGGAAGCGGTTGGCGTTGATCAAAATGATTCAAATTCAGCTCCATTTTCATAATTCTCGTTGGAATCTGCTTTTGGTAATATAGGTATAAGAGATAGGCTATCAAAATGATTCCGACCATAGAGGGTAGAAACATCATGATAACGTAACTGTTTAAATCAAGTCCGACAATTTCCAGGGCGATTAAGTTGGCAATATTACTAATGGCAATAGGAGCACTTGTGGCCGTTGCGATTATAGCTCCAGACAGCAAGTAGGGAATTTTCTCATGGGGTTTCATGTTCAAAATCTTTAAGGTCCTGATAATAATCGGAGTGGTAATCAGAATACTTCCGTCATTATTAAAGAACAGGGTCATTAAATAACACAGGACCAAAATGTTGACATATAGCCTTAATCCAGAACCTTTCGAGCGATTGACCAAATTAATGGCTACCCATTTAAAAAATCCGATACTCTCCAGTACAATCGTCATCACAAGAGTGGAGATGATTGTAATAGAAGCAGAGCTTACTGTCTGGAAAATTTCGAACACATCCGATAGAGAAACGACCTGAAACAGCAAAAGTAAAGCTGCTCCGATTGTTGTAGGTACGGCTGCATTCAAGTTCCAGGGTTTCCACAGCACAAAAAATACAGTAAGGAGGAAAACTGAGATGGTATAGACTCCTGAGAAATCAAGCATTTTTCTTAGCCTCTCTTCTTATTGAGGCAGGAGAAAAGTTGTAACGGGTCTTTTGTGTTTCCTGATCAACTTTTTTTGGTGGTTTAAGCACTGCATATAGAAGGCACCCATTTAGGACAATGAACAACGAGAATATCATGGTTATCCCCCTTTCAACTGCTTGTTGTGCATGTGGAAGATCCGATATTGGTTAAGGCTTTTAGGACTTTGGAAACTGTTTCGAAATCCAGACTTTGTTAGGATTATTGGTCCCACTTGCTTTTCCGGAATGTTTTGAATGATGGTGGTGCGAACTCTTGGACCTTCCGGAAATCATAGTGTCATCAGAACGCATTGGCCCTGAGCCCATGGAACGGTGCGAGCATTTGGATCGCATCGAAGCACTTCCGCGTGAACGTCCGCCATCTTCTTCCGGATCGTTGTGCATAAAATGTTCAATCGCTTGTTCCTGAGCTATTTCATATGCCTGGTGGACATCGCTACCCTTTCCGTGTGTAGTCAGTCCTGAATTTCTCCCATTTCTTTTGCCCGATTTAACAGCGGATCTTATCCCGGACATATTGCGGGCGTCTGTACCTGAGATGCGCCCAGATTGATGGCCGGATTGGCGACCAGATCGGTGCCCTGATTGTTGTCCACTGCTGCCTCCTGAACGATGTCCGGATTGACGTCCGTCGGATTTATGGCCGGAACCTCCATCTGACTGATCGCCTGATTTTTTACCAGACTTCTTGCCGCTGCTTTTGTTTCCCGCTGATCGTTTCGAATCTCCCGGGTGATTGATGCTTTGGACGTGAAAGATAGGAATGTAAAGGATTTGGTCATTCACAATCAGCAAGATATTCCCGTCTTGAACATGTGTGATCGTACCTTCCACACTTTGAGGTCCGCCGCGATTGATTTTTACCCATTTGAATCTCAATCGTTTGAGCAAATCGTTAAAGTTGTTGTACTTGTAATAACGGGCTCTGCCGTGATCCCGGGACGTCTTCTTCGAAAACTTTGTCATACTTTTGATGTGGCGCAATTGATAGTAAAGAACACCTTCATTGTCTGTATCCAAAGCCAGATAATCTGATCTGACATCTAATAATCTTCCTTCTCTTGATTCGGGTCCTCCTAAATTCACTTGAACTTGTAATCC
Source organism: Caryophanales bacterium (assembly GCA_035776675.1). Classification (GTDB taxonomy): domain Bacteria; phylum Bacillota; class Bacilli; order Bacillales; family DASSOY01; genus DASSOY01. The sequence goes on along the minus strand of DASTWO010000069.1, from coordinate 7,827 downwards.
TCTCAAAGCGCGAAAGTGTTCATAAACCTTTTCATTTTCCACGGTAGTTCCTCCCAAAATAAATTTTTTATTAAGCTTTTGTAGTGGCATGCTATGTGTCATATAGGGACAAAGCATCATACAAACGTCTATTAATTAGAAAATATGCTTTTGCACCGGGTACAACAGACCCTGTCAGAGCCGTCAGAATAAGCTTCTGGCCAGATTAGAGAAGGGGATTGGGAGGATTCACTAGTTTTAACCGGGCTTTTATAATAGGGAGTGATATTTCCTGTAAGGTTGACTTCATGGTGAGGGTGTGATATTTTAATTTCACGAAAACGTTTTAGGTATTTGAATGAAGAAAGATGTGAAGCGAATTGTCTACCATCGATATTCGAAAAATAGCAAAAGAAGCCGGCGTTTCCGTGTCAACGGTTTCCAAAGCGTTGAACGGCTACAAGGATATTAAAGAAGAAACCAGGCTTAAAGTTCTGCGGATTGCCAAAGAGTTGGATTACATTCCTAACGTGATGGCGCGGGGATTGATCACAAAGACGACCAACACCATTGGTGTTTTCTTCGGAGATCAGACCAACTCGGGTTTCGACAGCCCCTTTTTGAGTGATTATTTCGCTTCCATCAAAAACGCCGTCGGAGAAGCAGGGTATGATTTGCTGATCTTTTCCAATCAAAAAAGGGAGACACCTAGTTTCAAGTCGATTTGTTATGAAAAAGGCGTCGACGGTGTCATTTTGATTTTGACGGGGAAGAGAAGGACGGATGAAAAGATTCATGAGCTGCACGAGTTTTTTCCAACCGTTTATATCGACAGTCTGCCTTTTAACAAGATGAAGGTGAACTTTGTGGAGTCCGATAATGAACTCGGAGCTTACGAAGCTACAAAACATTTAATAAATCTGGGCCACCGAAACATTCTTAAAATAGCCGGCGACACAATCGCAAAAGGTTCCTTTGACCGAATTGAAGGATACAAATTGGCTTTAGAGGAATTTGAAATCGGTTTCAACAAGGAGCTGGTGAAATACGGGGAATTTTCTCGGGAAAAGGCTTATGAAGCAACGAAAGAATTCTTTTCGCAACCTAATGATGTCACGGCGGTGTTTGCTTCAAGTGATGTGATGGCATTTGGGGTCATGGATGCCTTGAAAGATCTTGATTTAAAGGTGCCAGACGAAGTTTCAGTTGTCGGCTTTGATGATATTGAAGAAGCGAAGTATGCTAGACCGCCGCTAACTACGGTTCATCAGCAAAGATTTGAGATTGGCGAAACCGCCGCAAATATTTTACTGGATTTAATTCAGAAAAAAGATGGAGTAACGAGACATATTAGCATTCCACCGCAATTAGTCGTAAGAAAAAGTTGCAAGGAGGTGTAGCAGTGAATTTTTTTAGCTGTTTTCGAAAACGTTTTCGGGGATTTCCGAAAGGGGGCTGATTGGCAAGATGGTGTTGGACAGCTAGAGCTAAACTACAGTTGACTACATGTAAAAAAACTTTCTGGGGAGGATTTACATTGAAAAAAATGAAAACGCTTATGTTTCTGTTCATGACGGTTGCATTGGTTTTGGCAGGATGTAGCTCGGGTGGCTCAGACAAGAGTTCAGGTGAAGGCGAAAGTGGAAAGGGTTCAGTGGATATTAGCATTGTTGCTCATCCTGCCTACTCACTGAAAGCTTCGGATCAAAAGGTCGTCGGGTATTTGAAAAGCAGCATCAGCCAGTTCGAGGAACAAAATAACGCTAATGTGGAATTGTCCGCTTATTCATCGAATATCAGCGAGGCGATGGCAAAACTGATTGAGCAAGCTTCACAGGATCGAGCACCGGACATTGCGCAGATTGATGCTCATATTCTGCCGAGATATTATGATTATTTGCAGCCACTGGATCCTTACTTGAAGAAGTACGATATCAGTCTCGATGATTATTATCCGTTTGCGAAAGAGGTCATGAAAGGGCCGGACGGTAAAATTTATGGTGTTCAGTTCACCACTGACGTTCGAGTGATGTTTTACCGAAAAGACTTGGTTCCGAATCCTCCAAAGACCTGGAGTGAAGTCCTTGAATTAGGCAAAAAACTGAAGAAGCAAGGTTATTATGCGTTTCTATATCCTGCCGGCAGAGGAGAAGGCACAACTGTAACAACCATTCTACCTATGTTTTGGGGACAGGGCGGAAAGCTGGTTGATGACCAGGGGAAACCGGTATTCGGAAAAGGGAAGAATAAGCAGGCCATGCTTAATGTTCTGAATTTCCTTGATCAAACGGTGAAAACGGGGATTACACCAAAGCGTGTTTCGACTTACGGGTCTGAATCTGATCTGAATGAAGAAGTGGCAACCGGAAAAGTCGCTATGTTTCTCGGAGGAAACTGGCAAGCTAGCCAAATTAAGCACATTCTCGGTGAAGAGGAGTTCAAGAAATGGGGAGTCGCTCCGATTCCGCATAAAGAAGGTGCAGATATTGCAACAACTGCCGGTGGTTGGGCATGGGCCATGTTTGCCAAAGATAAGGATACACAAAAAGCAGCGGTTGATTTTCTCGCGAAAACGTTTGTAGAAAACGAAGGTATGGCTCAATGGTCAAATATTGGAGGCTACTTGCCTGTACGCAAGCCTGTGTATAAAACCGATGAATACAAGGGTGGCAAGTTTACGGAATCATTTAAAAAGCACTTGAATAAATACGCGAAGGCAAGACCTTCATCCGAGGCTTATCCCGAAATCTCCTCTCAATTGCAGGTGGCCGTTTCCAGTGTCGTTTCCGGAAGCAAATCGCCTGAGCAAGCATTGGCCGATGCATGGGGTGCAGTGAAGGCAAAATAGGAAGGATGTTTGTCCATGGCAGACGCTCGTGTTGATGAAATGAAAACTAGTTCAAAGGCACAGAATAGATCTTTTATCCAGGTATTGGGGAATTCCCCGATACCCTGGATTCTTCCTTTGGTTCTTATTCTGATTTGTATTTTTCTATATCCGATTATTGAGATTGTCAGGCTTAGCTTTACGAATGCAAGTCTTGTTGGTGATGATTATTCTTATACCTTGAGTTCTTATACTTCTCTTTTTACATCTCCGGGATTTGTGAAAATGCTATGGGTAACAGCCTTTTTTGTAGGTTTCAGTGTCCTTTTTCAAATGGCTTTCGGTTTTGTCATTGCGCTGATGATTGATCAAGGAACAAAGAGGAATTTAGTTGGTACAGTCGTGACAAGGACTGCTGTCTTATCGGCCTGGGCCATTCCCGGAGTCATTATCGGAATTATATGGAGTTTGCTTTATTCTGAGACGGAAGCCGGTATTCTGAATTATTTCCTCAGTCTTGCGGGGGTCACCGATCCGGTCGCGTTCTTATCAGATCCAATCAATGCTTTGATTTCCGTTACAGTGGCGAACATTTGGCGCGGGACAGCGTTCAGTATGATTTTTGTTTACGCGGGGCTGCAAACCTTTCCGAATGACGTGATTGAAGCGGCAAAAATTGATGGCGCTGGAGCTTTTCAAAGGTTATTCAGGGTGATCATCCCCATTTTGAAGCCGATCATTTTGGTGAATTTGATCGTGATTACTGTTGAAACGTTCAATACGTTCGATATGGTGATGGCTTTGACCGGTGGAGGACCCGGAAGAAGCACAGAGGTCATCGCATTAAGTATTTACAATCAGATCTTCAACAACTTTCATTTAGGCGAGGGTGCGGCAGCGGCTGTTGTGTTGCTGGTCATTAACATTGCCTTGACAGTTGTGTATTTCCGTTTCCTCGAAAAAGGTTCACAGGAGGGTCGGGCATGACGAATACAGCGAAAGACAGACTGATCAATGCGGGTTATTACATCGGCTTTGCCGTCATCGTGCTCTTCTTCGTATTTCCGTTATTTTGGGCGTTTTCTCTCTCGGTGAAAAGCGTTCCGGAGTTGTTCGCGACACCGCCAATCCTATTTCCCTCCGATCCGAAATTTGAGAATTACGCTTACGTGTTTCAGAACACAGATGTTTTGACTTATCTCGGAAATTCGTTTTTGATCGTATTTGCTACCATTTTGTTTGTCCTGTTGATTGCGATTCCGGCTGCGTATGCTTTTTCTAGGATGGAATTCCGATATAAAGGTTTCGCGCTGATTGCGATCCTGATTTTTCAAATGGTATCACCGGTTGTTGTGGCAATTCCATTGTATCGATTTTTTGCCCAGTTTCATTTGCTGAACAATTATATCAGCCTAATTGCTGTTTATGTCGCGATTGGTTTGCCGATTGCCACGTGGTTTTTGCGAGGGTACTTTGATTCCATCCCGAAAGAGCTGGATGAAGCGGCGATTATTGACGGTTGTTCCCGGTTACAATTGGTTTGGAAAATACTCTTACCTGTATGTGCTCCCGGAATTGCTTCAGTAACCATTCTTGTGGGCGTTCAAAGCTGGTCGCAATTTGTGATCCCGTTTATTTTATTGGATGATAACAGCCTGTTTCCGGTATCGGTTGGAATCGTCAATCTGCAATCTACCACAAACGCTATTACAACCCACTATCTGGCGGCTGCAAGCATCATCAGTATTCTGCCGGTGATTATCGTCTTTATTTTATTGCAGCGTTATATTGTCGGAGCTTTAACAAGCGGAGCGGTCAAAGGTTAAATGAACAGGAGGAAATGCTAATGAACCTCAACATCGCCGTTATCCAGATGGATTGTGAGTTGAGAAATAAAGAGGCGAATCTGGCAAAAGCGGAAAAGTATATTGATGAAGCGGGGAAAGACGCGGATATTATTGCCTTGCCGGAATTTTTCACGACAGGCTATCTTCTCGAATTGATCAATGAGGATTTTTATGAATTGGCTGAGACGATTCCGGGTCCGACTGTGGATCGCTTGGCTGAAAAAGCGAAGCAGCATGGTACTGCCATCATTGCAAATATCGTGGAAAAGGACAGTGAACAAACAGGTGTCCTCTACGATACGACTTTTGTCATTGATCAAAATGGAGCTTACCAGGGGAAATATCGCAAGGTTCATCTCTATCCAACTGAGCATCAGTACTTCCGAAGTGGATCGGCATTTCCGGTGTTTCCAATTGCCGGGACAAAGGTTGGGATCGCGACTTGTTATGACCATGCGTTTGGCGAGATGTTTCGGGTTATGGCTCTGAAGGGCGCGGAGATGATCTTCATTCCTTCTGCTGTACCGAAGAACTTCGAATATTTGCTAGATCTCCGAACCCGCGCGCGTGCACAGGATAATCAGATTTTCACGGTGGCAGTCAATCGAGCGGGAAACGACGGAGAAGTAGAGTGGTGTGGTTCCAGCAAAATGGTTAATCCGCGCGGTGAGATTGTTTGTGAAGCGGATGACACGGAAGGTGTGTTGACTGGATCAGCCGATTTATCCATGATTACCAAAGAACGGAGACAGGAACCGATCTTACGAAGCAGAAGGCCGGAACTGTATGCAACATTATCCCAAGACAAAAAACAGCTATGAAAAGGCGGAAAGATATGGGGAATTCAGTGGAACTAGAGAAACCATTACTTGATGTGGAAAATAAAAAAACGATGGATACGGGTACGGGACGAATTACTGTGAGTCTTCATCCTGCTGGCCACATTCATTCGATAAACGGTGCCCATCCGGAACATGGTTATATGACATTATCACCAATCGGACAATTTTCAAATGACAAGTGGTATAACAGTGACTTTGTACGGGGTTACCGGAAGCAGCTGGCAGAGGCACCGGGCGGATTTGGGGTCATGCCCAAGGTTGAATGGGTGAACAGGGATGCTTCTTACGCTGGGGATCATTTTCCAAGGTTTTTATTTGAATCAAACGGGATTACAGCCGTATCGACCTATTATCCTGTTGACGATGAACAATCCGGTTATCTCGTTCATTTGCTAAAGGTGACAAATCATGGCCCGGTGGAAACCACGGTACCCATTGAAATCGGGGGAACTTTGAGTTTAAGCCGTTGCAGCTACGGACAATTGACGGAAGGTGGGCCGATCCCGGTTCCTTTGCTTGAGAACGAACTAAATGTTGAAAATAACCGGCTTTCCGTAGTCAACCAACATCTGCCGGCGAGAGCGGATTTAACAGTTTTTCACGGTAGAAACCCGGTGAATCTCAATGAATGCGAGAAAAAGGGTGGGTATCCACTGGAATATCAATCCCATTTTGATTTAACGATTGGTGGGGGAGAAACGGAGATTATGACTTCAGTTTTTTCACTTAAACCGGGGACGCAGGGTAAAGAAGTGACCTTTGATTCAGCGAAAGATTTACTGGGTAAAGCCATTGAAGATGCGAATCGGCCGTTCGTGGTTGGGGACGACGGGTTGCCGCTCTCCTCTTTCATCATGAATCGAAACATTGATTACATTATGTCATGTTGTTCAATTCCGGTCAGTGATGAGCATGTTTGTGTGATTACGGATCACCAGCTGCTTCCGCTTTCATGGAACCGCGATGCTTTTTATATGATGGATCTTTTGCTGGAAGCCGTAGAAAACAGTGACTTAACCGAAAGAAAAGATAAGGTTCGCCGGGTTGTTAAAGGGCATTTGCTGTGGATGTTTGAGAAAGCTGAACGCCCTTATCATTACTGGGGACGAGCCTATTTAACAAACGGTTATTGCAAGGACAAGGTATTTCAACTCGATCAGCAGTGCTATCCATTGCTTGAGATATGCCGTTACCATGAAATATTTGGCGATCACGACGTGATAAAGAGACTCGCCCCATTTATTGAAGAAGTACTTACGACGATGATGAATCATAAAGATGAAAGGAAATGGTTGTTCCAAACGGGGGAGACGCCAGCTGATGATAAAGTGGACTATCCGTACCATTTTTCGAGTCAGATCCTCGTATGGCATGCTTTAAATCAACTCGCTGCCTTAAATCAAAAGGTTTCTTTCACTGATTTTCATTTGGAAGAATGGGCCGCTCACGTGAAAAAAGATTGTCTGGAGGCGTTTTCTGTAGAACAGGACGGAAAAGCCATATTCGCATACTTGACCGATCTGCAGGGGAATTATCAATTCTACCACGATGCCAATGATTTGCCTACGGTCCTGGCGCCCATTTGGGGATTTTGCGAGTCGACAAGTCCCGCCTGGATGAACACGATGGCATTCGCCTTTACAAAAGATAATCATGGCGGCTATTATGACGGACGATTCGGAGGACTTGGCTCTGTTCATACCCCGCATCCATGGCCGCTCGGAGACGGGCAGGAGTTGCTTTTCAGTAAACTTACAAACCAGCCAGAACGCGCAGACGAAGTCTGGAAGAAGTTAACGAGCATCGTCCAGTGGGACGGATTGTTTTCGGAAGCGATAGACAGGACATCGGGAGATGTGGAATCGAGACATTGGTTTTCATGGCCGGGCGCTTTCATTTCAACGGTATTGTTTTACTTGAGAAAGGGCTGAAAGACATCGTGAGTGATTTTTGAGTTCTCCATTATCAACCTTCACCTCTGTCGGAATTCGACAGGGGTATTTTTTTTTACCCCCCTCAAAGCTTTCATCCCCGGTACGAATGAATTTGAATCTTAATTTCTTTTGGACGGATACTTGTCCGTCCGCTAAACTGGGGTAAGGGTGAGGGGTTCATTTTTTTTGAAAAAGGAACTATTTAGGTGTACGGGTTGTCTAGAGAACCCATTCGGAATTGGAGGAGAAAGAAAATATGACAGGAAAAACCCATATCATTGGCGGGGTAGCGTCAAGTGCGGCGGCTCAATATTTTCTGGGGTTGTATCCACAAAGCCTGCTTTTCTTTGGGGCAAGTGCGGTTGGAGCCATACTGCCGGATATTTGTCATGGCGGGT
>DASTWO010000068.1:0-28972 GCA_035776675.1 Caryophanales bacterium | reverse complement strand
TTTATCCGCACATGAGCGTGCTCAGTAATGTTTCTTTCGCGCCGCGGAAGGTTTTGAAGATGTCGAAAGAAGAGGCTGAGAAGCAGGCCAGGGAGCATCTGGATAAGGTCGGGATATTGGACAAGGCGGATGCCAAACCATCCCAGCTTTCGGGGGGACAAAAGCAACGTGTGGCGATCGCCCGCGGCCTTGCGATGAAACCGAAGATCTTGCTCTTTGACGAGCCAACCTCCGCGTTGGACCCGGAAATGATTAAAGAAGTGCTGGATGTCATGAAGGTGTTGGCAAGTGAAGGCTCGACAATGGTAGTGGTGTCTCATGAAATGGGATTTGCCCGTGAGGTGGCCGACCGTGTCATTTTCATGGATGAAGGACGAATTGTAGAGGAGAACACACCGAATGAGTTCTTCAATCAACCTAAGGAGGAACGGGCGAAAGCGTTTTTAAGCAAAATCTTGTAGCTTTGAAGCCCTTCCATAAAATAAAAAACAGGGGGAGAATGAAATGAAAAAACCGGTGGTATTGATGTTGGCGCTCGTCTTTATGATGGGAATTGCGCTTGCAGGCTGCGGTTCTTCTGAAGATGCCAGCAGCGGCGGAGGTTCGCAAAGCACATTGGAGAAGATTAAAGAAAGAGGGAAATTGATCGCGGGCGTTAAATACGATGTCAAGTTATTTGGTTTGAAAGATCCGAAGACCGGCAAGATCAAAGGGTATGACGCCGACTTGATGCGAGCTTTAGCACATCACATTTTTGGGGAAGACAAGAACATCGAAGACATTCTGGAATTCAAGCAGGTCAACTCGAAAACGCGCTTTGAATTGACCAACAACGGGACGGTAGATATGTCATCGGCGACAGCCACAGTAACACCAGATAGAGAAGAAAAGGTGGATTTCAGCAACATTTATTTCATTGCCGGGCAATCTTTGCTAGTAAAGGAAGGCAGCCCGATCAAGAGCATTGAGGATCTTGGCCCGGATACGACTGTCATCGCCGTTAAAGGTTCCACCAGTGAGAAAAATATTAAGGAAAAAGCACCGGACGCGCCGGTTAAGCTGTTTGATGACTATGCACAAGCTTTCAGTGCCTTGAAAGCGGGGAAAGGCGATACCTTAACCACGGATAACGCGATCCTCCTTGGCATGCACAAGGCAAATCCGAACTTCGTGTTAACCGGAGGATTGTTCACAGATGAGCCTTACGGCATGATTTTCCGTGAGGATGACGACAAATTCAGGAAATATGTCAACGATTTTCTGAATGAAATCAAGAAATCCGGCAAATTAGCAGAAATCTACAAGAAGTGGTTTGGAGAAGCGCCGCCTGAAAATATTCTTAAGGAAAACACGATGCTGAAATAAGAATGCAGACAGAGGGCCGGTAGGGATTGCCGGCCTCTTTTAACTATATCAAGTTGAAACTGGATATAGTTAAAAGAGCCTCCGGCGGATGCCACAGATTTTTTGAATGAAGATATCGCCTAAACGCGATCAAAATCTGGGCGCAAATACGCCGAGGCGTATTTGATTAAAGGGGGGAGCGAATTGGATTTTTCCGCTGTATTTTCTAACCTAGATCTTTACTGGTCGGGGTTCTTGCGAACGTTGGAGACGAGTTTGATCGCATTGGTTTTGAGCCTGGCTCTGGGACTCTTGATAGCCGCATTGCGGGTGTCGGGTATCAAACCGCTGGCATTTTGCGCCAGATGGTATGTGGAATTCCTGCGAAATACACCTTTGCTTGTCCAGGTCTTTTTCTTCTATTACGCCCTTCCGCAGTTGAATCTCGGATTCTTGAATTTCACAGGGTTTCAGGCGGGCGTGTTAGGACTCAGTTTCTATACAGCCGCTTATGTGGCCGAAATTGTCCGTGCCGGCATCCAGTCGATCGAGTCAGGCCAAATGGAGGCGGCTCGCTCATCGGGGTTGTCCTATACACAATCGATGATTTATATTATTTTTCCTCAAGCCATTCGTATCGTGATTCCGCCGCTTGGGACCGAGTACATCAATACGGTGAAGAATTCCGCGATTCTCGCTTTCTTTGCCGGAGCGGATCTCATGTATGTGGCCGACTCTTTGCAGGGCAGCACAGGCGCCATTTTCGCGGTTTATACGACGGCAGGCATTTTCTACTTAATTATTACCATTCCGATCAGTGTCTTTGTCAATTATCTTGAGAAAAAGCTGTTGGTTTAACGGGGGTGATCTTGAATGGAGTTGTTCTTGCAAGCTTATAGTTGGTCGAATCTTACTTTCCTTGCCCAGGGCGTTCTGATGACCCTTCTGCTGGCCCTTACAGCCATCATGGTCAGCTTTGTTCTTGGGGCGTTATTGGCGATTTTCCGATACAGCAAAACACCGGGTTTGGGACAGTTCGCTTTCGTGTATACCGAAGTACTTCGTAATACACCGCTGATTTTGATCCTGTTCTTTACCTTCTTCGGACTGCCGCAATTGGATTTGCCTTTCCAGATTCCGCTGTTCTGGAAACTGGCGATTGGCCTGATTATCTTCGAAATCAGCCAGCTTGCCGAGATTGTCCGCGGCGGCTTGAATTCAATTGAAGACGGGCAGTTGGAGGCGGCGCATTCCCAGGGATTGTCCTACATGCAGATTTTGATGCATATTATTATCCCGCAAGCCTTCAAGCGGATGATTCCAGCCATTGTCGGGCAGTTTATTACGATTGTGAAAGACACGTCTTACACAGCGATGTTTGGCCTGCTGGAAATTCTGAACCGGGCCCAAATCATCTGGAATCACCAGCTGAACTTTATTTTCCCGATTATTATTCTCGTCGCCGTTCTCTACTTTGTAATTAACTTTACGTTGTCTTCATTCAGTATTCGTTTGGAGAAGAAGTTGAGTTGAAGAATGGGAGAAGACAAATGTGAAAGTCCCTTCCTACGGAGTAATGGAAGGGACTGCTTAGTTATTCCACCATAAATTCAAACACTTTATGAGTGTGAAGGTGGTCGCCTTTATAGACGTGGACTTTAAAATGGTACGTGCCGGTTGAGGGGAAGGTGACGGTTGCTGTGTAGCTTCCCTGATCGCCGGTTTTTCTTTTGTCTGTATAATAGTGTTTCTGCTTTCCGCCGTCCATCCAATATTCATAGCGGACTAGGGCGTTGCTCAGGGCTTTTCCGTCTTTCTTTAAATAGACTTTGACTTCTGTATCTTCATTGGCTTTCGCCATAGTTTTGTTTAGATCAAAGGAAACATCTGCGTGGTGATGCCCTTCGCCGTCATGATGATGGTGCCCCTCTTCACTTTCCATGTCTTCGTGGTGCTCCGATTCTTCCGTCATTTTCATATCGCTTTTTTCTTGTTCCATGTCCATGGAATCTTTCTTCATCTCGTTATTCTGTTGATCAGCGTTCTGATTCATTTCCTCTGAATTTTGTTTTGCGTTATCATCCATTCCACTGTCCGCAGAGGCGGAACAAGCAGCCAAGGGTAAGGCCAATGCCATTAAAATCGGTAATATTTTTTTCAAAGTAAATCCTCCTCAATTGTTATAACAGGTTTTCTATAGGGCTTACGTAGGAGGAAGGGATTTGGATCACTATCGTTCTAAATTGAAGATGTTATGCTTACAATAGTAATGGATGTCCCAACGTACAAGCTTCGCAGATGGATCGCTTCCTAGAAAGGTTGGAGACGGTGGCTGGGTTGGCGAAACGTGGGGCAATGCGAGTTTGTTCCGACAAGGGAATTATTTCTTTGAGAGCTATAAGGATGGGGGGAAGACGTTGAAAAAAGCCGCGCTCGGTTTTGTCGTTTGTTATGTGCTTTATGGACTTGTGATGGGTTGGTATTTGTTTGAGGGATCGTCAATGGGGGTTCCGCAGCAATTCAAAGGGACAGCGGCTGATCCTGAGTTGTTTATGACTTCGCAACAACTGGAGTTGACACATGAATACTCGAGGATTCAGGACTGGTTGTATTTTTTATCGGTTCCGATGGAGTGGGGGATCTATTTCTTTATTCTGATTCTCGGTCTTTCGATGTGGATGCGGAATCGTTCGCATGAGGTGACCCGATTCAAGTTTGTTCATACGGTCATTTTTGTATTGTTGTTATCTTTGGTGAGCTGGATTGTTTCCTTTCCGATCAGCTGGATCAGTCATCGGATGGCGATTGAATATGGGATATCCGTGCAATCCTTTACGGCCTGGATGCATGACAATGTGATCAGTTTCTGGATCAATTGGATCATTTCGCTTGGAACGGTCTGGGTGATTTACGCTTTGATGCGGCGGACAAAGCGATGGTGGCTTTACGCCTGGCTGATTTCAGTTCCTTTTACATTGTTTCTTGTCTATATCCAGCCGGTTGTGATTGACCCGCTTTATAATGATTTTCATCGGTTGCAGGATCAAGAATTGAAAGGGAAGATCCTCAATTTGGCGGATAAGGCGAATATTCCGGCCCATGATGTGTACGTTGTCAACAAGTCGGAGGAAACTAACGCTCTCAATGCGTATGTGAACGGGATCGGCTCGAACTTGCGAATTGTGTTGTGGGATACGACGCTTCAAAAACTCGACGATGATGAAATTCTGTTCGTGATGGCGCATGAGATGGGTCATTATGTGAAAGACCATTTGATTAAAAGTGTCCTGGGTTCCATTGCCGCAACCTTTGTCGGGCTGTTCCTGGCCTCGCGGTTGTTGAAATGGATTGTCGGGCGGTGGGGGCGTTTCCTTGGCATCCGCTCTGTGTCAGATTTGTCGTCTTTGCCGTTGCTGTTGCTGATCTTCTCCGTGTTGACATTTGCGGCAAGCCCGATTTCGAACGCCATTTCCCGCAACGCGGAACATGCGGCTGACGCTTATGCCATGGATATGACAGAAAATACGAAAGCGGCGGTTGGGTTCTTCCATAAGGCGGCGCCGATCAGTTTAAGCGAGATGAATCCGCCGGCTCTCGTCAAATTCTTCACATACGGACATCCGACCGATCTGGAACGTATAGTATTCTTTCTTCGCTACGAAGATGATGATCCCGGTGTTGGGATTGGGAAGGAATGAAAGAGGGGATCTCGCCTTTTGGGGCGGGATCTTTTTTTGTACTTTTCGGGTTGTATCAGGAAGATAATAAGCTTTATAATGATGAAAATATGAAAACTGAAATGGGGGATGATTTTGGATTCACCCAACAACCTGGAAAAAGTGATCATATGGGTACAAAGATCAGCATGTCTGCTTTTCATTCCATCTCTCTTTTTACTTGGGGAGGAAGGCCAGCAATTAAAAGGAATTCTTATATTTATACTGGGTCTGATTTTTATCCTGGAAGCGATTCTTGTTCATTCCCGTCATAAATTTAATAATGTCTTAAGCTTCGCGATTGGTGTAGCTTTCCTAATCTTGCCGTGGACCATGAACATGAATCTATTTACATACCTCTTCGGTGTTTTTGTAATAGCAATTGCAACTTATATCGTTATCCAGGTAAAAGGAAGATTTAAAAAAGGCAATAGTGAGGCGTAGAATGTCAAAAAAGCATGCGTTTTCCAGAGAAGACACATGCTTTTTCATATAATAAGGGGATTTCGCCACGATATCTATTGGAACATGAGCCGAATTGATCCAATAGCTCAAGAATTGAGCCAAAAGGTTAAACCATTGATCCAATGTGATTACAGCTGCTGTTGTACATAATGAACCACTTCGTCGCTGCTTCGCAGCTTCAGTATTTCCTCTAAGTGCTTGGCGCACTCCGCTGCGGCCAATTCTTTAATCTGATTCCGCGCGCTTAGAATGGAGGACGCGCTCATGCTGAATTCATCCAGGCCAAGGCCTAGTAAAATCGGTATGGCGGTTTCGTCGCCGGCCATTTCTCCGCACATGCCAACCCATTTTCCTTCCGTGTGGGCGGCGAAAATGACATTCCGGATAAGTCCCAGAACGGCCGGAGAATACGGCTGGTACAGGTAGGAAACCCGTTCGTTCATGCGATCGGCGGCCATTGTATATTGGATGAGATCGTTGGTGCCGATGCTGAAAAAGTCCACTTCCTTCGCAAATTGCGGAGCCATGACCGCGGCGGAGGGAATTTCCACCATCATGCCTATTTCGAGATCCTCAGAAACCTCAATGTCTTGCTTCTGCAAAGCATTTTTTTCATTAATTAATAGATCCTTTGCCTGTAAAAATTCATCGACGGTGGCGATCATCGGGAACATAATCTTCAAGTTCCCGTGAACGCTGGCTCGCAACAAAGCACGCAACTGTGTGCGGAACATATCCTTTTGTTCAAGGCAGAGACGAATCGCGCGCACGCCCAAAAATGGATTCAATTCCGCTGGAAGTTGAAGATAGGGAAGTTCCTTGTCGCCGCCAATATCCAGTGTTCGGATGACGACTGGTTTGCCGGCCATTTTTTCAAGAACGATTTTATAAGCTTCATATTGTTCTTCTTCATCCGGGAGGCTGTCGCGTCCCATGTAGAGAAATTCTGTCCGGTATAGTCCGATGCCTTCGGCACCGTTCGCCAATACGCTCTCCAAATCGGCAGGTGAACCGATGTTGGCTGCCAATTCCACGTGTTTCCCGTCCTTAGAAACAGTTTTTTCATTCGCCAATTCTTTCAATTTCTGTTCCCGGGCTTCGAATGTTCCTTGTTTTTCACGATAAGCCGCCACTTCCTCTGAGGTCGGATCGACAATGACTTGACCCTCGTTCCCGTCGATTATCACGGTCATGCCGGTCTCGATTTCTTTGGTGGCTTCGCCGGTACCGACCACAGCCGGAATTTCCATTGAACGGGCCATGATGGCGGAATGGGAAGTACGTCCGCCGATATCAGTTGTAAAACCTTTCACGTAACGACGATCCAGTTGAGCGGTGTCGGATGGAGTCAGATCCCGCGCAACCACGACAGCTTCTTCGGTAATCGCCGCCGGGGATGAGAACTCGACACCAAGCAGGTGGGCGAGAATCCGCTTCGAAACATCACGGATATCAGCCGCACGTTCTTTCATGTAATCATTGTCGAGATTTTCAAGCGTTTCAACGAAAGTTTCCGTAACTTCATGAATAGCACTTTCGGCCGTTCGTTTCTCACTGTCGATCTTTTCCTTGGCGGTCCCGATTAGTTCCGGATCCTGCAGGACGAGAAGATGGGCGGAGAAGATCTCCGCTTTTTCTTCCCCGAGCTGGCCGACCGCGTGACTTTTGATAGCCTCGAGTTCTTTCTTCGATTGTTGAAGCGCCCGATTTAACCGAAAGCGTTCTTTTTCCGGATCGCCGGTTTTCTCGTTTTCGATGGTCAAATCCGGATTTTGTAAGACAAATGCTTGCGCGATCGCAATTCCCTTGGATGCCGCAATTCCTTTAAGTTGTGTGCTCATTGTTCGCCAAGCCTTCTTTCTTTTAATAAGTTCCGGGTCCACTGTTCGTTTAGGCCGAAGCCGTTTCGCTTTTGCCTTTCAGGAAGACGGTCATCAGCGCGGAAATCACTACGCCGACAAGAATGGCCAGACAATACAGCCATACGTTTCCGATTAACAGGAATACGAAGACGCCGCCGTGGGGTGCCGGTGATGTGACTTGAAAGAGCATGGTCAATGCCCCGGTGACAGCCGAGCCGATCATGATCGAAGGGATAATCCGGAACGGGTCCCGGGTCGCGAAAGGAATCGCCCCTTCTGTGATAAAAGATACCCCGAGTACTACGGCTGCCTTGCCGGCATCTCTTTCTTCCTGGCTGAACAGCTTCTTTCTGATAAAAGTAGCCAATGCCATCGCGAGTGGCGGAACCATGCCGGCTCCCATGACCGCGGCCATAATGATCTGGGCTTCCTGCGATCCCGTGCCAAGCAGGCCGACCGCGAAGAAATAAGCGACTTTGTTGAACGGGCCGCCCATATCGAAGGCCATCATTGCGCCGAGAAGTAGGCCAAGGCCGATCGATCCGGTGGCGCCGATATTGGTGAGCGCGTTTGTTAAGAGATCCATAAGAGCCGCAATAGGGCCGCCGAGAACGTAAATCATCAAGAGGCCGATGATGCCTACTGATAAAACCGGTAAAAGCAGGACCGGTTTGATGCCTTCCAGGCTGCGCGGCAGGCGAATCCAGTCGTTGAGCCATTTTGTGATGTAGCCTGCCAGAAAACCGGCGAGAATGCCGCCGAGGTAGCCGGCGGTCGCGTTAGGGTCGCCATACATGGCGCCCTGTGTGCCGATCCAGCCGCCGACGAGGCCGGGAGCGAAGCCGGGGCGATCTGCGATGGATTGAGCGATGAAGGCGGCAAGGACAGGGACGAATAAGGCGAATGCCGAGCCGCCGCCAATGTTCGCGAAGGCTTGGGCGAGGGGAGATTCCCCGTCAATGTCGATGGCGAAAGAGATGGCGAGGAAGATACCGCCGGCGACCACAAGCGGAAGCATGTGGGAAACGCCGTTCATCAAATGGCGGTAGCCCGCCGGCATTTGCGATTTTCGTTCTTTCTTCTGCTGCTGTACTTTTTCAAGATAATCGGCATCTTCCTCATTACCGCTTGCTCCATACGGCGGTTGTTCCAGTGCCTGCTCGATCAGTGAATCCGCATCCTTAATCGCGCTGGAAACCGAATCTTCCAGAAGCTTCTTGCCAACGAAACGATCCAATTCGACTTTCTTATCCGCGGCAATAATGACAGCATCTGCCGCTTCAATATCCGCGTCTGTCAGTTCTGTTTCAACCCCGGATGCACCCTGGGTTTCCACTTTCATTTCGTACCCTTTGGCTTCCGCAGCCTTGTTCAAAGATTCTTGAGCCATATAAGTGTGGGCGATGCCCGTGGGGCAAGCCGTGACGGCCACAATCTTCTTCATTTCCTTATACCTCCCGTTTTTCAATCTTGATTTGGTCAAGCAACGGCCGGATGTCTGCTAATTCCGGCTGAGTCGTGCCGTTCTTCATGACCGCGGCGACACCGCTGGCCGCCGCGAAGCGAATCGTATCTGTAAATGAGTCCTGATAATAATCGAATCCGTGTAAAAAACCTGCCACTACGGAGTCGCCGGCTCCGACAGGTGAAACCACGTCCACCTCGGGAACGGACGCAATCCATGTTTCTTTTTCACGGGCCACAATCATCCCTTTTGCGCCAAGGGTCACGGCGACAGTCGAAATCCCGGTTTCCGCGAGTTTTTCCGAGGCCGTGGCGGCCTCTTCAATCGTGGCGATATTTTTCCCGGTCAGTTCTTCTAGTTCTTCTATATTAGGCTTGATGAAATCGGGTTTGGCCCGAATAGCTCTTCTCAAAGCTTCGCCGCTCGTATCAACTGCGACTTTGATTCCGAGATCGTGACAGCGATGAGTCATTTTCTCGTACCATTCCGGAGAACCATTTCCCGGTAGATTTCCGCAAAAGGCGACCCAATTGAATTCTCCGTCTATTTGTCCCAACAGTTCCTCGAGACGATTCCAATCGCCTTCAGCCAATCCCGGGGAAGGTGAATTCAGTTCTGTCAATTTCCCTTGTGCCTCAACAACTTTGACATTCATTCGAGTTTCTTCGGCTATTCGTATAAATCGGGTGGAGATGCCCTGGTGGTCAAGTTCGCCTTCAATCCAGTCTCCGTTATGGCCGCCGATAAATCCCGTTGCGACTGTTGGCGTTCCGAAAGCAGTCAGCGCTTTTGAAACATTGATCCCTTTTCCGCCGGGGTTCTTTCGGAATTCTGACGCCCGGTGCAGCGACCCCGCATACAGTTCGTCAACATGGACGAAAACGTCCATAGCCGGATTCAAGGTCAACGTCAAGATCCGCCGGTGTTTCTCGTTAGTCATTCACAATTTCCTTTCCATCTTGCTCCGCAGGGGAGAGAATCATTTCGACTGCGTTTTGCTCAAAGACCTCGGCATATTCTTCAGGAAGGTCCGAATCAGTTAAAATCACGTCCAGATCCGCGAAATCGCAAACCTTCACGAGACTGATCTTGCCGAACTTACTGTGGTCGGCTGTAAGAATCACTTCGCGGGCGGAGTGGATCATCGCGCGTTTGGTAGCCGCCTCCGTGGTGTTGGGTGTCGTCACGCCATGTTCAAGGTCAATAGCGTTGGTTCCCAGGAATAACTTGTCGACATTAAGCTGCGATAGAAGCGATTCGGTCAAGGAACCGACGAATGCCCCGGTTGTCGGACGTAATTCTCCGCCGAGAAATAATAATTTCACATTCCGATAGGATGACAGTTCCTGTCCGATCTGCAAACTGTTTGTGACGACCGTGATTTCCATGTCCGGGAGGTTGCGGGCGATTTCCAATGTTGTGGTCCCTGAATCGAGTAAAATCGTGTCACCGCTTTCGATTAAAGAAAGAGCCTTCCGGCCGATCGCGGATTTTTCCTCAGGATAATGGACAACCTTTTCAGGGAGGGACGGTTCAAATGTGGAAACCTCTGTTAACACTGCCCCGCCAAAGGTTCGTTTGAGTTCACCTTGTTCCTCGAGATCTTCCAGATCTCGGCGGATGGTGGATTCGGAAACGCCAAGATCTTCAGCCAGCATCGTAACCGTCACACTCTTTTTTTCCTCGAGTCGTTCAAGGATTTTCGCTTTCCTTTG
This sequence comes from Caryophanales bacterium, assembly GCA_035776675.1. Classification (GTDB taxonomy): domain Bacteria; phylum Bacillota; class Bacilli; order Bacillales; family DASSOY01; genus DASSOY01. The sequence goes on along the minus strand of DASTWO010000068.1, from coordinate 18,405 downwards.
CGTTGCGAACATAGTATCAACTCCTGTTGATTGAATTTGATTGAATTTGATTGATTTTGAAAGACTTTGATTGATTATGATTGTTTTTGCTCAAATATGCTCGATTGTGACTGAATTTGATTGAATTGAAGTTAATTTTTGATTGAGTTTGCTCATTTATGATTGATTATGCTCATTTTATCCGATATAATAAAAGGTGTCAACAATATTAAGAAAACGTTGGTCGGGACAAAGAGGTCCTTTGTTCTCAAAAGAAAGGAAGTCTTAAGATGATCGAAAAGCAGCATATTTTCTTTCAATTAGAAGCGTCCACACAGAAAGAAGCGATCCAAAGCCTGGTTGAGAAGGCAGCCGAAAATGGCAAGGTTTCAGACGTGGAAACGACTGTTCAGGCAGTGTTGACCAGGGAGGAAGAAGGGACGACCGGATTTGGAAAAGGCATCGCGATTCCGCACGGAAAGTCGGATGGAGTGGCTGAACCGGTCTTGATGTTTGCGAAAACCGCGGAAAATCTCGAATGGAATTCAATGGACGGAGAGCCGGTACAGATGGTTTTCTTGATTCTTGTTCCTGAGGAAAGCCACTCGGAGCATTTGCAGCTATTGGCGAAATTGGCACGAAAGCTGATGCATGATGATTTTGTCGCGACATTGCGCGAAACCGGCGACGCTGAACAGTTGCAGGACTTTCTTGAAAAAGAATTGGCATAGCATGGATGAAAGCGCGGGGATGGTCTCCGTGCTTTTTTTTTATGAAACTTCATACGAGGAATTTCCGTCTTTATAGAAAGAGGTTTTTTCCACATAAAAGACGGGCAATCCGCAACTTTTCCCGAAATCCAGTGATCCAAATCCTGATTTCTTACGTATGCTTGATAAATATAATAGAACTCATAACTGTCCTCCTGAACATCATTCGACCTTGTCCCCGAAATTTCGTGAATTCAGCTTTAAGTTTCTGTATAATGGGGAATAGCCAAATGAGATGACGAACTTATTACAAAGGAGAATAGTATGAGTCAGCACAATGACGCTGAGCTTTATGAGAAGGTTCAGAGCGGAGATAAACAGTCTCTGGAATTACTTTATGACAAATACGAAAAGATCCTTTATTCGTTCGCGTATCGGATGACCAGCCATAAACAGGCTTCCGAGGAAGTGGTTCAAGAGGTTTTCATAAAGGTATGGAAAGGGCAAGGAAACTTCGATACCTCGAAAGGGAAATTTTCCTCTTGGTTGTTGACCATTGCCCGGAACACGGCCATAGATCTGATTCGCAAGCGGAAAGAACCTGCTTATGAACTGGAGGAAAGGGACTCGCTTGCCAGTGATGAGGCATCGACAGAGGATCTGGTTGAATGGAAAGAACAGGGCGAGGAATTGAGAATGGCCATTTCGACATTAGGGGAAGAACAACAATTGATCATTGAGTCATTTTATTTCAAAGGGATTACACAGCGAAAGATCGCGGAACAATTTGATCTCCCCCTCGGTACAGTAAAGGGCAGGATTCGACTTGCTCTTAAGCACTTGAAAAATGCGCTAAGTGAAAAGGAAGGGGGGTTTGAGGACAATGGCAGATAATCATAACGACAGGCTGATCGATTATTTCAATGGAGATCTTGATGAAGTATCCAGTCAAGCGTTTGAGAAACACTTGGCAGAATGCAGTGAATGCCGGGAAGAGTTGGAAGAACTTGAGGCTCTTACGCAGGATTTGCCCTTTGCCTCAGAACCCACGGAACCGCCTGAAGGAATGAAGGAAAGAGTCCTTGCGAATGTGTTTGCGGAGGCGCAAGCCGGGGAGGAAGACAACAATAATCCTCATCAAGAGCAAGAAAGCAAAGAACCGAAGCTCAAATCGAAACCGGTAAAACCGGCGGAACCCACGCCGTTGCCGACTCGAAAGAAGAAGCAATCAAAACGCAGGATGAGCTGGTTGACACCGCTGATCGCGGCCGCTTTATTGCTGTCCTTGCTTGGCAATGCCTACACCTTGTTCAAGGAAAATCAAGGCGGCGGCAAGGCACCAGGAGTTGAAGTAGCCGCGGCTATCAAATCCGTACAACTGCAAGGCACAGAAGCCATGAAGAACAGCAAGGGCAAGGCGACTTTATTGAAAACCGACACCGGTGGTGTACGTGTGGTTGTCTCGGCGGAGAATCTCGAACAACTTCAGGGGAACAACGTGTATCAAGTGTGGTTGATTGACGACTCGGAGAAGAAACATCCGTATCGCGCGGGAACTTTCGTCCCGGACCAAACTGGAGGGGGCGCGGTCTCCTATACAATGGATCTTCCCAAGTATCACACATGGGATACGATCGCGATTACACTTGAGCCTACACCAAATAGCCAGAAGCCTAAAGGTAACATCGTTCTGGCCTCCCAATTATAAAGTCAGCGTTCCTGTAGCGCCCGGATCAATCGATTCGGGCGTTTTTCATCTTTAACGAATTGAATTTGGGCATCGGGGTTCTTTCTATGTTGTAAAAATTCGTATGGTCGCGGTATAATAGAGGGAGAATGTAGGAAGGAAGCCCAGATGCAAATGAGATTAGCAACAAGCGAGGAGGCAGGCAGATGGGACTAGGCTTCGGAGAAATTATGTTGATTTTGTTTTTCGCAGTGCTTTTGTTCGGGACGAAGAAATTGCCTGAATTAGGGAAGGCCGCAGGCCATACGCTGCGGGAATTCAAGAACGCCATGGGTGAGATTACCGACGACGATTTCAAAGGGAATAGGAAGAAATAAAGGGACGAGGCCAGAGCGGCTTACGCCCCTTTATTTTTTTTGCGTAATTTATAGATCACGAAGCCGGCAATCAAGACGAGCGCGACCAGAGCGATGAGATTAATATAAGGAGCGGCGACCTCATCAATTGTTCTCCAGTTGTCACCCAATGTCATTCCCAGGTACAAGAAAAGAATAGACCAGGGTATCATCGCCACAATCGTATAAAAGGTAAATTTACCGAACGACATTTTCGCAAGCCCGGCCGGAATGGAGATGGCCTGTCGTACAACCGGGATAAAACGTGCGAAGAAGACAACCCCGCTGCCGTATTTATCAAACCATTTCTCGGCAATTTGTATGTGTTTTTCGTGAAGCAGAATATATTTTCCGTATTTCTGGACGAAGGGCCTGCCACCGTAATAGCCAATCCAATAAATGATCCATTGTTGAAGCGTGCCTCCGACCATCCCGGCGATAACGGCTCCGATAAAGGTGATTTCGCCCTGCGCAATCATGAAGCCGCCATAAGATAATACAAGTTCACTCGGAATGACTTCCACGAGCAATCCGAGAAAAATCCCCCAATATCCTAATCCAACGAGCCAATCCAATAACCATGAGATGATTTCATGCATACCGTTATCCTCACCTTATGTATTCATTGATTTCCTTTCGTCTGCAAGTTCTCATTGTACCATGTTTTTAGGCAGCCTGGCTGCTATATTTTGAAAACTTCTGAGACGATTTTGTGGCTTTGCCTATTGCGAAAACGGGGTTGTCCTTACATCAATATGTTTAGAGCGATGCATTTATATCTGAAGAGGTGAAAATGATGAAGGCAACCCGGCCGCTTTTATAAATTGGATTGGCGTCTTTGCGGTATTGGCAGAGGGGGCTCAGGCAGTGGACTTGTTCCCGGATTCTTTCAAATGATGTTTTCTCAACAGAGGATGGAGAATCATTCCCTCGGAAGCCGAAATGGCGAAAGCGGCGTACACAGGACCTTGTAAAAGAGGAATGGACCCACCGGTAGAAACAATGGTTCCGACTGCCCAGCTTCCAATCATGACGAGGACAAAGTCGGTTGCGGTCGCCGCGGGATTGCCTCCGGCCGGCAAGATAACCAGATCACTTAAGATATAGGTGGTTCCCGTAATAAACAAACTGATGATGATTATATGGGGAACGGTCCAATGGAATGGAATTCCGGTTGTGATATACATCAAAACCAGGATGATCATAAATTTCGTGGAGAGTAACGTGAAATTTTGCGACATGCCATCCACCCTTTCCCTTCCCATTTTCTCCAGTCAGGAAGGTTTCCATTCGAAAGGAAGGCCGCAAGCCAAGAAAAAACCTGCCCAACTTCGCCTGGACAGGTTTCGTTCTCGTTTATTTTACTCTTTCATTTGATTAAGGTTCATATTCTTCTCATCGTCTCCCAATTTATTGGAGAGGATCTCCTCGAGAAATCTCAATAGGTCTCCGTAAACCACTTTATCGGAATATCTCAATTCGGTTTTCGCCTTTTTCATAAACGGCTTACATTGTTTCTTGTCGACTTTTTCACCGCTTGGTTTCTTGTAGCATTGACCGTTAATGGAGGTGTAGACATATTTCCCGGTTACAAATGAGCCGTCTCGTTCGGCAACGAATTCCGGGCGGTCCTTCGAAAACAATCCGCTTCCGAAATTAATATGATCCTTTGTGCTGATGCCCAACAAGTGTAACAATGTCGGTTTCAAATCAATTTCGCCGCCGACCGTATGAAGGGTTTTGCCATCCATCCCGGGGATGTGAATAAATAACGGAACACGTTGTAACTGTTGAATGTCGTAAGGTGTCATTTCCGTACCGGTGATTTGTTTCATTGCTTTATTGTGATTTGTCGAGATGCCGTAGTGGTCCCCGTACATAATAATTACGGAGTTCTGATACAGACCGTCTTCTTTTAAATTGTGAATGAATGTCTTCAGGGCTTCATCCAAATAGCGAACGGTTTGGAAATAATTGTCGACCGTCGGATCCCCTGTATTCGCCGGCTGAATGTAAATATCTTGCGGATTGTCGAGCTTAAACGGAAAATGGTTTGTCAACGAAATGTATTTTGTATAAAACGGCTCAGGCAGATTCTCCAAATACCTCATCGATTGATTGAAGAACGGAATATCTTTAATGCCGTAGTTGACGGAATTCTCCGGTGCCTGGTAAAAGGCGTCAGCCGCATAGTAATGATCGTAGCCGATTGTATCGTACATAATGTCACGGTTCCAGAAGCTGGCATTGTTGCCATGGAACACAGCTGAGTAGTACCCATGGTTGCCTAAACGCTCAGGAAGCGCGTTATATTCATTTTGGGCGTTGGTTGTAAATACCGCTCCGGCCGGCAATGGGTATAGCCCTGTCTCAAACATAAATTCGGCGTCAGATGTTTTTCCCTGGCCTACTTCATGATAGAAGTTGTCGAAACGGAACCAGCCGTTGCCGCTCAGGCTGTTTAAAAACGGAGTGACCGGTTCTCCGTGAAGCTTGTAGCCGATCGTGAAGTTTTGCAGGGACTCCATTGATACGACAATGACGTTCTTCCCTTTGGCAACCCCTTTAAATTTGGGGTTCGGCTCCACATAATTGGATTGTGTGAAATTATATATTTCCACAAGGTCGTTGCTGTCCGCGAATGCCTTCTGGGCATTTGTCCTCAGATGAAGAGCGGCATCATAAATTTGATAATTATAAGACCCTAATAATTTTACAAGTTTTTCACGGTCGAAAGTACGTGTCAACAGTTGCGGGCGCTGGATATCCGCTAAAGCCACGTTCACGACAAGACAAACCAGAGCTACGGCAAATACCGCGGACAGGGATTTCCTGCTTGCTTTGGACGCGTTATATTTCACAAATTTCACAATGAAAATGAGCAAAATAAAATCGAGAAAATAGAAAATGTCATACGGCTTCATGATCGTCAACGCGCTGCTGCCAAGGTCTCCGAAGTTCTTCGTTTCGGCCAGAACCGGAAGCGTAATGAAATCATCAAAGTTTCGGTAGTAAACCACGTTGGCGTATAAGATCGAAGAACTGATCAGATGAATGATCAACATCGCTCTTTTTTGCGCTTTTCCGGAGAAGAACAAAGAAAAGGCGAGAAACAGGATCGCCGAACTTAACGGGTTGAAGAACAGGATAAATTCCTGAAGGGGGTTTTCCACCGGAAGATTGAATTCAATTTGATAAACGACGTATGTTTTTAACCATAATAAGATGGCAGCTGCAAACAATATTGTATACTTATTCCTCATGGGATCCTCCTTGCCATTCCACCAATTATTGTCTCTTTTTATTTTGGACAATATTCCATTACACCAACAATAGATTAGACGAATTCGTTCCGGAAAAGGTTTCATCCGGATAACCCCGCCTTTCCATGATAATAATCCTTCGATAGTAATATGACAGTCGATGAACTTCCATTCCACGCTTTGTGGAGGTTTAAACGTATTTCGGGAAAAATGATCCAGAAGTCACAAAGAGCGTTCTTTACCAGCTTTTCGCAAGAACTTCATCGAAATTGACGGTCGCCCAGGCTAAAGAAAAATGATATGATTAAATGCGAAAGCGAGGGCGTGTTATGAGCGAACAACAATTGAATGAGAAAAAAACGGCCGGAGAAGCGGCGGCCGCATATGTGAAAGACAGAATGACTGTGGGACTTGGAACGGGATCGACGGTGCGTTACACGACTGAAAGGTTAGCTGAACGCATGAAAGAAGAAGGACTCAAGATTCAGGGAATTCCGACGTCGCACGCGACACGGGAATTGGCTGAAGAACTCGGTATTCCGCTTGTTTCATTGGATCAAGTTGAGGCTATTGATGTAACGATTGACGGAGCCGATGAAATTGACGGAAGTCTGAATGGCATTAAAGGCGGCGGCGGCGCTTTGTTGTTTGAGAAGATTGTCGCTTCCGTATCCAGGAGAAATATTTGGGTCGGCGATTCAGGTAAAAAGGTGGAGACGTTGGGAAAATTCCCTTTGCCTGTTGAAGTTGTCCCCTTTGCCTTGCCTGTGGTCTTAAGGAAGTTGGAACACAAGGGAATGAATCCAATTGTTAGGGAGAACGGAAAGGATCGCTTTGTAACCGATAGCGGCAATTGGATTATTGATCTGCACTTGGGCGCAATCGAGGATTCTGCAGCGCTTGAGATTTGGCTGAATCTGTTACCGGGAGTTGTTGAGAACGGATTGTTTCTGCAACGCGCGGATCTTGCGCTCATTTCGCAGGAAGGAACAATTCATACATACGAGAGGCCGGAGTAGTCTTACTCAACTGTTGCCTTTCACATATAACATTAGGCATTCGTACAATATCAAAGGTCGGCGATTGCCTAATCGGAAGCTATACAGAAAGGATTGCAAAGCTGGTGAGGTGCTTTGCTGTGATTACTGGAACGGAGGGGTTACGATGGCGAATAAGAAAAGAGTCGGTTTGCTATACGGGGGGAAGTCGGCGGAGTATGAAGTATCCGTCCAGACTGCTTTATCGGTAATGAACGCACTCGACCGGGAGAAGTATGAAATCCATCCGGTCAGGATTTCCAAGCAGGGTGAGTGGATCCAGGGCAGGCAAATTTCCGGTCAGATCGAAAATGCGAAGGAGTTGGAATTCGGTGGAGAGGATCGTGAGAGCTTGCCGGCCGTCTCAGCTGAATCGAAATGGATGCAGATTCAGGATGGAGAAGCCGGGACAGGTGCGCCGGATGTGATTTTCCCGTTGCTTCACGGTCCAAATGGTGAAGATGGAACCGTTCAAGGCTTGCTTGAGTTGTTGAACATGCCGTATGTGGGCTCAGGTGTGATGGCCTCGGCAGCAGCGATGGATAAGGTGACGATGAAGGACGTGTTTGCCGCGAAAGGATTTCCGCAGGCGGACTATCTTGGTTTCAAACGGAAGCAATGGGCAAGTAACCCGGAAGAAGCCTATGCACGGGTTGAAGAAAACCTTGGTTTTCCGTGTTTTGTAAAGCCGGCCAATCTCGGTTCAAGCGTCGGCATTTCGAAATGCAAAACGAAAGAAGATTTGGCGCAGGCCTTTCAGGAAGCCTTTCAGTACGATCGGAAGATTGTGGTGGAAGAGCATGTAGACGGCCGTGAGATTGAAATTGGTGTGCTTGGTAATGATGATCCGAAAGTCTCTGTTGCCGGGGAAATTAAACCCGGAGCGGAATTTTACGATTATCAGGCTAAATATGAAGAAGGGGACACTTCACTGATTATCCCTGCGGATTTGCCAGAGGCCACATATGACGAAATCAGTTCTGTTGCGGTTCGCGCATTCCAGGCTCTTGATTGCGCGGGATTATCCCGGATTGATTTCTTTGTGAGAAATAGCGATGGCGCGGTTTTGATCAATGAAGTGAATACCATGCCCGGTTTCACGCCGTACAGCATGTATCCAATGCTTTGGAAGCACACCGGCCTTCCTTATCCTGACCTGATTGACCGCTTGTTGGAATTGGCTCTTGAACGCCACGAGGAAAAACAAAGTATTAAATACACTAAAGATTGACGAATTGCGGAAAACCGCATATAATCAAGTAACCAAAGGGGAGTAGCTCAAGCAGCAAAGTCGTCATTTCGGGGTTTCCCCCCGGCTTTGTTGGCAACTCTAACGTTGTTAGCAAGACCTTTGTCCTTACCACCGGTAACGGCAAGGGTCTTTTGTGTGATAAGAAGTTCGTTTTGTTTCATGACATCACGGGTCTTATCACATTCTCCGGGAAAACGTAAGATGTTTTTCCAGTGGCCTGTGCCGTTATTGGGCAGGCCACTTTCATTTTGTTCAGCAGAAATTATTGCTGGATAAAGTGATGGCCACCGGCGGATGCCACAGATTCCTCAAGGAAGTTATCTCGTAAAACGCTTTTTCACGGGGTCCCCGAATTTGGGGCAGGGTGAAAATCTGTGCGCAATTTCGCCAAGGCAAAACGATCTTATTTTTCCGGAGGGATGGAATGATGATGGAAGTCTTGACGTCTTTACTGTTGATTGTCGGCATTGATCTGATTCTGGCGGGGGATAATGCGATTGTCATCGGGCTCGCGGCAAGAAGGCTCCCTGAGCATCGACAGAAAAAAGCTGTTATTTGGGGAACAGTCGGCGCGATAGCGATTCGGTTGGTTGCGACACTGGTTGTTGTCTGGTTGTTGCAAATTCCCGGATTGAATTTAATCGGAGGTTTGTTATTGTTATGGATTGCCTATAAATTGCTCGTCGATGAAAAGGATCACGGGAATATTAAGGCCAGTCAAACGCTCGGAGGGGCCATTCGCACAATAGTTGTGGCAGATGCTTTGATGGGAATTGATAATGTGTTGGCGGTGGCTGGCGCAGCACATGGGAATTATTGGCTTGTCGCTATCGGTTTGCTTATCAGTGTACCGATCATTATTTGGGGAAGTACCATGTTTATCAAGCTGGTCGAACGTTTTCCATGGATGATTTATGCGGGAGCCGGTGTCCTTGCCTTTACCGCAGCGAAAATGATTACTCACGAAGGTTTCTTGCAGGGGCTGGTGAATGAGTACCCGATTGGGAAATGGTTGTTCATTGCAGTTACGATCATTCTTGTCCTTCTCACAGGGATAAAGATGAACAAACGAAACACAAACCGGAAGGATGAAGAAAAACAGCCGGTTCGCATGAATGGCTAATCCTGACTTGGGAATCGTTAACGGGAATAGTTGAGGGCCATTCTTCTCAAATTAAAAAAGTCCCCGGTTGAGGGACTCAAACTGTTCAAACCAAAAAAGGCGGTGTAAAAGCATGCAAATGCGACAAAAAGGAATGTGGCTTCCCCTTATGGCTTCTGTCGGCATTGGAGCTGCGGCTTATTACAGCATGACGAAAAACGGCCGCTCCATGGGGAAAACGATGCAACAGATGGTGCCCTTTGTTTCAAGTATGAGCATGGGCGGCAGTCAGACTCAGACACAACCACAGCCGCAACAACAACTCGGCCAACAAGCGCAAAATCAAATGGGTAACCAGCAAAGTCCCGAGTGGAGCATTCAACAATAATCGCCTTTAAGGAAGGAAAAGCCGCCAGGCTTTTCCTTCCTCTTATCAAAACTTTCTTTTCAATTCAAAGATGTCCCGTTCTGTTTTCGCGGCTTTTTCGGTCAGAAAGGTCAAATCGTGTTTGATTTCGCTCAAGACTTCGGGATTTTGTTGCTGCTCTTGTTTCCTCTGGAAATCGGACATATGAAAAATCTTCTCGTCATGTTCTCCGAGCTTATGTTTCACGTAGGCGAGGCTTTTCTTGATGTCTTGCATTTCCCCCTCAATGCTAAGAAGATGTTCTTCGAATTGCACGGCACGCTGATCCAGAGAATCCGCTTTTTCTTTAATCAGTTCCAGAAACTTCTCTTCATTCTCTGTCAAGTCCAACACCTCTCCAAGGTTATGTATATCCACGTTGATTATAACAGAAGCACTTAAGTTTGTCCGTACTTGTCAGTAAGATTGATAAAGCCGACAGGCACATATTACTAAGGTTGTCCCTAGCCCCCGACTTTGTACAAGTATATTCGCCAAACAGAGACATTATTCTCGAAGATGTGCATTAAATTCAGATGGTTTTCCTTCGCGTTCGCGATCTTGACCGCGGATAGGATGTAGTCGCCTCCCATTTGCTTGAAAGCTTTTGTATTCAGTTCAAGGTTGTCGATCACCTTATGCTTCTCTTTTGTAAAGAAGTAATGTTTTCCGAGCCCATCAACAAAGAGATAACAACGGCTGCCCCATTCATCAAAGTAATCTTCCAGAGTTTCGTTGGCGGCTAATTCAGGCGCAATGATCCGGCGGAACTTGTGTTTATATTCAAGCGGATAAAGGGTCACGTACAAATCGAGAGTGTAAAAGCCGTTATATTGTGAAATGGCCGGATGCATGCCAATACTGGCAACACGGTAAGTTGAAGGATCTTTACCAATGTAATCACGGATGTCCGCGTATAATTTCGGTGAGTAAAATTCCCGCCATGACGGCATTCCCAGGTTGCGATATTTGGGTTCATGGTTGTAGGACAAAGCTATTGCCAATTGGATGGCCAACAGGGTAAGGACAACAGGTTTTCCGATTCGCCCGGATTTGCTTAGAAGCAGTTTAAGGGAAACCGCGAAAATCAAATACCATAATACCGCATTTAAAAAATGGATGCGGCTGAAGTTGAATTCGTTGGCGACTTCAAAAGCGTTCTTTAATACGCGCATTCCTTCCCAATACCAGAAAGCGTACCACATCGAAAACGATGCTGTCAGAATCAACAGACGCACGAGTTTTCTCTCATTTTCATGCAAAGAGACACTTGCCTGGCCGCGCCGGCGAAATTTCTTCCATAAAACCGTGAAAAAGAAGAAGCCCGCAACGTAAATAATGATGTAATACTGTAATGTATAAGAATGGGTATGGGCTGTCGTGAAATTCTCAACGAAAAGTCTTAACGTGTCGAAGAACGGGTTATGCCCCAGGTTGAATTCAACCCGGTGGGGGGTGAAACCGTGGCCAAGCAACATGCTGAGGACCAGACGATAATCTTTCGCAAGATAGATCGCTGTCATCAGGGCAATTGCAGAAAACATGGTCCAATTGGACCGCTTCGTCTTCACCCAATCGATCAACCAAAGAATGCCCATCGCCGCCAGGAAGAAAATGAAGGTCAAAATGAAACTCGACGCGAAAGGCAATAAAATGATAATCAGCCAATCCTTGATCCTGGCTTCGCGCTTTCTCAAATTCAAAAAAGCATAGGCGGCCAGCGGAATGCCCGAGATGCTTAAACAGCCCGGCAGCCAAAACGGGAGAAGCGCAAAACAAACCGCTACTCCCGCCTCGATAAATGTATCTTTTTTATAAATCGTTTTGTTCTTCTGTTCGTTTAAATCACTTTCTTTATCCGAAAACACGTGCCGATTTCTAATCACATGCCTGGAAAGCAGCAAGTACATCCCGAAGAAAGCCACAAAGCGAACGAGAACGGCGTTGATGGTGTATGCGACAAAAGGTGGGAACCAGACAAACAGCCAAAGCAGCAGCTTGAACTGAGTCCCGAGGGAAACACGGGGCAGGCCGTTCATCATATTTGGGATTTCCGCACCGTTTGGAGCAAAGATTTCCCCGCTGTCAGCTAAGATTTTGTACCAGATTACAGCCGAGTCCAACTGATCATGAACGCGCACATGAGCGTCTGTCCCTAGAATAAACAGCGGTGATAAATAAACGATGATGAAAAAGATCGCGAGCACGACCCAGATTCGCCGTTTGATGAACTTCATTGATAAAAACTCCCGATCTTGTCCGTGATATATTCAATATCAGCAGCCGACAGCCCATAATACATGGGCAAGCGTAATAAACGCTCACTTTCAATTGTAGTAAAGCGGTCTTCTCCGTGAAAGCGGCCGTATTGCTTGCCTGCTGGAGAACTGTGAAGCGGTACGTAATGAAAAACAGCCATAATACCCTGTCTCTTTAAATAATCAATAAGTGCCGCCCGTTCCCTTAAGTTTGCCGTCTTAATGTAGAACATGTGCCCGTTATGGCGGCAGTTTTCTGGAACAGTAGGTAAATCAATATGTCCGGCTTCGCGCAGGGGACTTAGCCGTCCGGCATAATCGTGCCATGAATTGATTCGGTCGTCGTTGATATCATTGGCATTTTCCAGTTGGGCATACAAGTAAGCCGCGTTTAATTCACCCGGCAAGAAGGAGGATCCGAGATCGACCCATGTATATTTGTCCACTTGTCCCCGGAAAAATTGGGATCGGTTGGTTCCTTTTTCTCGAACGATTTCAGCGCGCTCAATAAAGCGTTCATTGTTGACGAGTAATGCCCCGCCCTCGCCGGCTGTGTAGTTTTTCGTTTCATGGAAGCTGAAGGTACCCAGATCACCGATTGTCCCGAGAGCCTGTCCCTTATATGTGCTCATAACCGCTTGAGCAGCATCTTCAATCACCAGTAAATCGTATTTCTCCGCAATTTTCGTGATCGTATCCATTTCGCAGGCAACACCGGCGTAATGAACGGCGACAATGGCTTTTGTTCTTTCCGTAACTGCGGATTCTATGTAGGCTTCATCAATATTCATTGTGTCCGGACGGATGTCGACAAAGACAATTCGGGCGCCTCGAAGGGCAAAGGCGTTGGCAGTCGATACAAAGGTATACGACGGCATTATGACCTCGTCACCGGGTTGGATATCGGCAAGAATCGCGCTCATCTCGAGCGCATCCGTACACGAGGCCGTCATGAACGCCTTTTGGCAACTGAATTGGTCTTCCAACCAGCGGGCGCAGTTCTTCGTAAATTCTCCGCCTCCCGATAGTTTTCGATTTTCGATCGCCACGCGAATATAGCCTTTTTCATTTCCCGTCACTGCGGGACGGTTGAACGGTATCATGATTTCTCCTCCGATCTCTAGATGCACTTCGTTTACTCTCGAATTTGGTTTCTGAACGAACTGGGGATTTCGTATTTTCGATCCAAACAGAAGGCTGGTATGGTTCAGGCCATCGATTTGCTGGTGACAATAATCCCCAGGATAATCAAAGCCAGGCCAACAATTTTGTATAAATTCACAGGCTCATGAAAAAGAACGATAGATAACAAGAACACAAGGACAAAAGATAAACTCATAAAGGGATAGGCATAGCTGATATCAAACTTGGTCATCGCCGCCATCCAGAATAATGAAGCGACAAAGGCCGAAACGAACCCCGAAAGAATCAGCGGGTCGAACAGCAACTTCAATAAAAAAATGACCTTTTCCCCGAAATCCGCAGGCAGGCTGCCGTACTTGGAAATTCGCCATTTCAACATGATTTGACCATAGACCGTAAAAAGGATTGTCGCGAAGATATAGAAATAACCCATAGGTGATCCTTTCCGAGACTTTGGCAATCTCAGTTCGGGAACATATCCAAACGCGGATCGCCAAATTGCGTTATTTTATTAATTGCACTTAAAAGGCGCTAAACGAACATATTCACTGATTGTATTTGTGGTAAACATCAATGGCATCGCCGAATCTGAAACCTAAAGAGGTAACAAGATTAACCATCACCAAATTACATGCCGAAATGGACGTAGTCAGCTCCTCATAACCTTTGTCAAAGAGCTTCCGGCAAGCCGATGTCCAGAAATACTTCGCCAATCCGCGGCCTTGATATTCCTTGTCCAATGCCTGCAAGAGCACATGATCATCATGATAAGCGAAGAATCCAGCCAAATGCCTATCATAGAATAATGTCCACACACGGCCTTCTTCATAAAGCTGATTGAGCCATCGATCATATCGGTTGTCGGCCATTTTCCGGCTGATCTGGAAATCCCGATGAAAGCGTCCGTGATGATAAGCACCGTTAGAAACCTTGATAAGGTCGTCGACATTGATATTTTCGGAAAGCTCGATTCGTTCGTCATCGAAAGGATGAAGCTTTTCCTTTCGACAATAAGGTTTCAGCAGGGTGTCGCAATAATAGAACCCATATTCATGTAAAAGGCTCTTGGAAGCCAGCGGGTCCATTTTCACCGTGAAATGTCCCGGTTTTTCAACTGTGGCGCGCAATGTTTCTTCATCATGATTTTCTAGTTCATATGTGTCGATTCCGAAGGCTCTTGCGTCCCACGGCGTGGAATGGATGTTTTGTGTCATCGGTAAGATCTCCCCTGTTTTCTTGATCCTCTGCGCGGAATCCGACTGTTTCTTGGACGATGTACAACGGTCGATCTTTCACTTCGTCAAAGACCTTGCCAATATAAAGGCCGATGATCCCGAAGTTGGCGAAGATCAATCCGCCAATAAAGTAGATCGATACCATTACGCTGGTCCATCCGGCTACAGGTTGAAAGAGGAAAAAGTAACGGTACATCAGATACAACCCGTATAAAAAAGATATCAGTGATACGAGAAATCCGAATTTGATGGACAGTTTCAGCGGTTTGTTGGACTGTGATACAATTCCGTCTACAGCCAAATTGACCAACTTGGCCAAATTGTAGGATGATTTGCCGTCGAATCGCTCAGCGTGTTCAATATCAATGGACGTCGCGCGAAATCCCATCCATTTGATGAAAAGCGGGAAAGAACGGTTTTGTTCCCGAAGGCCGCGGAAATTCTCGACGACTTTCTTCGAACAGATGCTGAAATTGGCGATGGTCGTATCGGATCGCTTTTCCGTAAAGTAGTCATAAATTTTGTAGAAAAGTTTGGAGCTCCATCTCTTCAAGCGGTTGTCCCGGCGTCCGCAACGCCGACCGAAAACCACATCGTAGCCTTCCTTAGCTTTCCGGTACAACTTCGGAATTTCTTCCGGACGATCCTGCAGATCACAATCCATCACGACCGTCCATTGGCCATCCGCATAATCAAGACCGGCCGTAATCGCATAATGCTGTCCGAAATTCCGGGACAAATCAATTCCTTTGACCCGGGAATCAAGGCGGGAGAGACGTTCAATCACGTTCCAGGAATTGTCCGGGCTATGGTCGTTAACCATGATGATTTCAAAGTCTGTGGTGATTGGCCCCAGAGAACTTTTCAGCCTTTTATACAGTTCGACAAGACAGGACTCGGCTTTGTACACCGGCGTCACAATCGATAGGTCAGGTTGGCTTTGATTGTTGGTTTTCATGAATATACCACTCCACTGTTTTGCGTAGACCGCTTTCGAAACCTTCTTCGGCCTTCCATCCAAGCTCATGTTCAATTCTGGAGGCATCTATCGCGTAGCGCCGGTCATGACCTGGCCGATCGCTGACGAAGGAAATTAGTTCTTTATAGCTTGAGATCCTGGTTCCCTTCTTATATTCAGGAGCGATTTCATCAAGAATGCCGCAAAGAGTTGTAGCGATTTCAATGTTTGTATGCTCGTTTTTTCCGCCGATATTATAGGTCTCTCCGGCTTTTCCTTTATGAAAGGCGAGATCGATGCCTCTGCAGTGATCCAGAACGAAAAGCCAGTCTCGGATATTCTTCCCATCTCCATAGATTGGAATACGTTCAAGCTTGACAGCTTTCCGAATGATTGTCGGGATCAGCTTTTCACTGTGTTGTCTCGGTCCATAATTATTAGAACAGTTCGTGGTGACTGTATTTAATCCGTACGTGTGAAAATAACTGCGTACAAGGAAATCCGACGCGGCTTTGCTCGCGCTGTACGGACTGTTGGGAGCGTAAGCTGTATGCTCGGTAAAGAATCCATCCTGGCCGAGTGATCCGTATACTTCGTCTGTTGAAATATGATGGAATCGGCACTTTTGGTCGTTTCTCATGTCCAGCCAATGCTTTTTAGCGACATCCAATAAGGTGAAAGTGCCATGAACGTTGGTTTGAATGAAAACATCCGGTGCCTCAATAGAGCGATCCACATGTGATTCAGCCGCTAAATGAATGACATCTGTGATGCCGTGATCCGAAAACAATTGTTCAAGAAGGGCACGATCGTTAATATCGCCCTTAATGAATTGATAGTTCGAATGGGCTTTCAATTTTTCAAGTTCCGTCATGTTGGCGGCATAGGTCAGTTTATCAAGGTTGATAATGTGATAGTGCGGATGGTTCCCAAGAAAATACTGAATTAAATTCAATCCGATAAACCCTGCTCCGCCTGTGACAAGGATTGTTCTGTGATTCCTCATAATTTCCTCACTTCATCAATTCATTCCGGTGATCGTTATGGGTAACATCCCAATATTGTTCTGTATGCGTCCGGTCCGCGATACCGCGGAGGTACTTTCCGTATGCATTGTTCCCCATACTCTCAATCAATTTCAACAGTTCTTCTCTTGTAATGTAATTCATGTAGTAGGCGATTTCTTCAAGGCAGGCAACCTTAAATCCCTGGCGTTTCTCAACGGTCTCAATAAATTGCGACGCTTCGAACAGGGATTGCGGTGTACCGGTATCCAGCCAGGCGAAGCCTCTGCCGAGAAGTTCGACGTTCAAATCTTCTCGCTCCAGATAAACCTTGTTGATATCTGTAATTTCGAGCTCTCCTCGCTCTGACGGACGAATCGTCTTCGCTATGTCGACGACCGAATGATCATAGAAATACAGACCGGTCACAGCAAAGTCGGATTTCGGGTTTTCCGGCTTTTCTTCGATGGATTTGGCTTTTTGGTGCCGGTCGAACTCAACTACTCCGAAGCGTTCAGGTTGGCCGACACGGTAACCAAAGACCGTCGCGCCGTTTTCCCTTGCTGCCGCTTGTTTCAGAAGAGGTGTGAAGCCCTGGCCGTAGAAGATGTTGTCTCCGAGTACCAGCGCCACCCGGTCGTTGCCGATAAATTCTTCTCCTACCAGGAAAGCTTCGGCTAACCCGCCGGGAGTGGATTGAACGTCATAAGAGATAGACAAACCCAGATCCTCCCCGGTCCCAAGCAATTCCTCGAACCTTGGCGTGTCCTTCGGGGTGGAAATGATAAGGATTTCCCGGATTCCCGACAACATCAAGACAGACAGTGGATAATAAATCATCGGTTTGTCATACACAGGCAACAGTTGTTTCGACATGCATTTTGTCAAAGGAGAAAGCCTCGTACCGCTTCCACCTGCCAGAATAATGCCTTTCATTTCAACAACCTCCCTGCAAGATTCTCCGTCTTTGGATAAACCTCCCAAATATAAGACGAACAAAGAGCGAATAAAGTTTCACTTCAATATACCAGTTGAATGTCGCGGTTATTATACATTTCGTTTCAGGATAAAAATGTTAACCGTTGAAATGGAATTGTAAAGAGAAAGTTACAAAATTGTCCAAACGCGGATGGGTTCTGTTATTTTCGACTTTTGATCCTTTACAGTTGAGGTTTACAAGGCGTCAATTTGGAAAGACTGTTGAGGAATTTGTTCTAAGGAGGACAATAAAATGAATAAGATCTTATCCGTTGTATTGGTCATGAGTTTGGGTTTGGCAGCCTGCGGCAGCCTTGGCCAGCAAAATGATCAATCGGAACAAAGTGCAACCGATCAGGAGAATGCGGAGAAGGTTTCCGGGAAAACCGGCGCGAAGTCATTGTTGATTCCCTTGAAGAATCAAAAAGGGAAGGCGATAGGCGAAGCCAGGTTCGTCCAAACACCAAAAGGCGTGAAAATAACGATTGAAGCTTCAAAGCTGGAACCGGGTTTACACGGCATCCATATTCACGAAACCGGGAAATGTGTACCGCCGGATTTCAAATCGGCAGGAGAACACTTTAATCCCTTCCATATGGAGCATGGTTTAAAGAATCCGAAAGGTGCGCACGCTGGAGATTTGCCCAATATAATGGTGGAAGAGAACGGAACAGTGCAAACGTCGATCCTGGCGAAGAAGGTCACATTGGAAAAAGGAAAGAAAAATTCGCTTCTGGACGAAGACGGGAGTGCGCTCGTCATTCACGCAAAGCCGGATGACAATAAATCACAGCCGTCCGGAGCCGCCGGTGAAAGAGTGGCTTGCGGCGAGATTACGGAATAAGGATTCGGGTAATGAACCCGAGTCCTTTTCTGTTAACAGCGGAAATTCAACTGTGATATAGTAAAAATACTGAAGGCAAGGAAAGGATGATGAATATTCGGAATAGGTCAGCATTTTATCATATTGGAAAAGCGGATCTCATCATTGTAGAAGT